>JBEDCT010000136.1:0-6832 GCA_041176665.1 Bacteroidota bacterium
CCAATGGAGTTCGGAGGAGTTCCAACGAAACGCACATCTAAGAATACTTCTTTTAACATGAGGTAGTAATCGTTTCCGTAGTTAAAGGCCTTGATTTCTGCTTCGTAGTGCGTTCCAACGACCGCTGCGGCACATAATTTCTTGATGTTCGCTAGAATCACTGCTTGATCACTTTTTGAACTTGCACCAGCGAGAACGTCCTTGGTCACGTCATCAATGCGCACAATACGCATGGCGGTTAATCCTGGATTCGTTAATTCGTCTGACTTGTTTTTTGCCCAAAATCCATTTTTCAAGTAATCGTGTTCCAAGGAAGAATGCGATTGAATTTGTCCGTAACCACAGTGGTGATTCGTCAACAATAATCCTTGATTGGAAACCAACTCCGCGGTACATCCGCCGCCAAATTGCAAGATGGCATCTTTGATACTCGCAGAATTTATGCTGTAAATATCCGCTGCAGAAAGTTTCATTCCTTTTGCTTTCATGTCGGACTCAAATGCCGCAATTAAAGATGGAATAAGCATTCCTTCTTCTGCAAACGAGAAAAGGGACTTAGCGACAAAGAGTAGCACGAATGAAGCGCGTAAAAAGATTGATTTCATAAGGTCATTTTAGTGAGGCTAAGATACGACGATTTCAGCAAGCGACAATAGGCGGATAATTGCTTATCTTTGCGGCTTAATTGACGTATGCGAATTTTTGAAGGACTTACAGAAAAAATGCCCATTAAGAACGCGGTGGTGACCATCGGAACGTTTGATGGTGTGCATTTAGGTCACCAAGAAATCTTGAAAACACTCAATGCGGAAGCAGAAAAATGTGAGGGAGAAAGTGTTTTATTGACTTTTTACCCGCATCCAAGAATGGTTTTGTTTCCTGAAAATGGAGACCTGCAATTGCTTCAAACGCAAACAGAAAAGTTAGCCAAACTGGCGTCTATTGGACTACAAAATGTAGTGATTTATCCTTTTTCTAAAGAATTCGCGGACCTCTCGGCGGAGCGATTTGTCGAAGAAATCTTGATCAAGGGATTGCAAGCGAAGATGGTAATCATTGGTTACGATCATCAATTTGGACATAAGCGAGAAGGGAATTTGGCCTTTTTGAAGCGCTATGCAGAAGCAGGTTGTTTTGATTTACTAGAAATTCCAGCGGAACAAATCGATGAAGCGTACATTTCCTCGTCAAAAATAAGAACAGCCGTTTTACGTGGTGACATGTCTGTGGCAAATTCATGTTTGGGCGCGCCTTTTGAATTGACGGGAACGGTTGTCAAAGGACTTCAAAACGGACGAAAAATCGGATTTCCAACAGCAAATATTCACATTCAAGATGCGCAGAAAATCATTCCAGCGAATGGCGTATACGCGGTGAACATCGAGCTTGCAGGCACACTTCATTCAGGAATGATGAATATCGGATGGCGTCCCACCATTCAAGAGGAAAAATTGGAACGTAAAATCGAAGTACATTTTTTCGACTTCCAACAGGAAATATACGATGAGACTTGTCGAATTCAAGTCCTACATTATGTGCGTGCTGAACATAAATTCCCTACCTTAGAAGCATTAAAAGCCCAAATTCAATTAGATGAAAAAACTGTTCGCGCTTATTTTTCTACTGCTCAGCTTTTTTAATTATGCACAACTAAACCACGGTAAAATTTACCTGTGGAACGAGGTAAGTCAAGCTAATCCGGACACGATTCATGCGATTTCATTTGAGAAATATAAATTAGATTCCTTACCAAAGGAATTGTGGAGATTTTCCAACTTAACTTACCTGAATTTGGAGAAAAATCAATTGTCTAACTTGCCGGATGAATTAGCGTCGTTGGTCCAGCTAACGGAATTAAACATCAGCAAGAACAAATTCACCTTTTTACCGCTCATCATTTGCCAATTACCCAACTTGCAACGGTTAAATGCTTCAAGGAATCGAATTGCATCCATTCCAAATCAAATCGCGAATTGTCCGCACCTTCAAACAATGGATTTTTATGACAATATCATTGAAGATTTTGGAACAGGTATTTTTAGCTTACTTGAATTAAAAACGCTCAACATTGAGGGAGTGATGTATGGAACAAATTTCGCTGACGACTTGAAACGTAAACTTCCGAACACACGCATTTTACTGGATCCACCCTGTAAATGTTTGAACTAAAATTGATTTTTGTGTATCTATTGTCCGTCGGACACGTGAAACTATTTCCTACCTTCGTGTAAAACATCAAAATTGGAGCTCATTAACCTTATTTTTCGCCTCGGTGTACTCTTTGCCATCTACGGATTCCTGTGGTTTTTTATTGAATTAGGACTGAAATTACTCATTGGTGGACGCAAGCGTACGTTAGGGGAAATCTATTTGATAAAAACCGTGAAATATTTGTTTCTGGTGAATGTGACTTTTCTTTTTTGTTTGGAACAGCTAGACGAACCAGATTTTCAGGTTAATTACGTGAGTTTGATTCCAAGTTTCATTGTTTTGATGGTCTACTTTTTAGGAAAGCTACAGCAGAAGGAACAACGCATTCAAATGATGACAAATTTTACCCAGGGATTGCAAGAAGTGCCGTTTAATCGTCAGTGGGAATTGGCCTTAATTTTGCTGAGTGGAATGGCCTTTGCTGGACTCGTGTTTTACCCACAATTTTCAGAAAATGCCATTTCTAGATGGTTTCAAGAGAGTATTTTGGATATTGAAAATACGGTGTTGATTGGATTTGTATTTAAGGTCATTGGATTTTTCTTTTTAACAGGAATGTTTGTGAAAATGCTCAATGCCTTGAATTACATTGTATCCGGAAGACCTTTGGTAAATGTGAAAACAGGATTTAGCTCAAAAAAGAAATCTTCGGATGATTCATTCGATGATTTCGAAGAAATTGACGACAATAAACTCTCAGAATAATGGCACACTTTGACGAAAAAGAATTGATGGAACTTTCGAATGAAATTATTCATTCATTGACCAAGTTGGTACTAGGTGAAAAACCTGGATTCCTCGCAGGGAGCGTTTATAAAAAAATGGAAATACACCCACGACTTAGTACGATGAAGTCGTTGTACGCGAGCTTTGTCATGGACTTCAAGGGTTCATATGAAGATGCTGCAAGCTTAAAAAAATTAACTGATTTCCGCTACGAAATCGTCGAATTGTTTGATTCTGAATCTCCTATCGAACACTAATTGATTGCGATGGAATATTCTTTAGGAAAAGCATATAAATTATGTAGCGTCAAACGGATAGACCGTTTGTTTTCTGAAGGGAAGAGGTTGAAAGCGTATCCAATAACCGTAATGTTTCAAGAAACAGACGAAGAAATGGAGCACTCTTTTCAAGTCATCTTTTCGGTTCCTAAGAAACGCATGAAACATGCCCATGATCGAAATTATGTGAAACGCTGTTTCCGAGAAATTTTACGTTTAAATAAAGCGATACTTGAAAATCACTTGACATTCTGCCATAAAAAAATCAATTTTGCGCTCATCTATCAATTAAACGAACGAATTCCGTATGTAGAATTGGAACAAAAATTGTTAGGCGCTATCAACAAACTAATCAGCGAAATAAAAGATGAAAAATAAATTGCAAGCGATCATTTGGATCCTCCTTACCAGCATCACATTCCAAACAGCGTGGGCGCAGTCCAATGGATTCGAAACGTTGAAAAGTTTGGAAATCATGGATCAAATTTACGAGAACCTTGATTTGTACTTTGTGGATGAACCTCAAAACGGAAAACTTTCGAAAACGGCGATTGATGCCATGCTCAAAGAACTGGACCCCTACACCGTTTATTACCATGAGTCGAATATTGAAGATTACCGGCTGTTAACCACTGGACAATACGGTGGAATCGGTGCATTAATTCGTCAAATAGGGGATTACATTTATATTTCAGAACCTTATGAGGATTGTCCGGCGGCAAAAAGTGGCATCAAAGCTGGAGATAAAATCTTGTCAATTGATGGGAAAAACATGGCAAAGAAAACCAGTGATGAGGTTTCTGATGCCTTGAAAGGACCCAAAGGAACAAGCATTGAGGTGGAAATCGAACGCAAAGGCGAAGGAAAAAAGAAAATCACCATTGCACGTGATGAAATAAAAATCCCAGACGTGCCCTATTTCGGTATGTTGAAAGGAGAAGTTGGGTATGTGAAATTGAATAGTTTTACCCAAACAGCAGCTGCTGACGTGAAAAATGCCATCCAGAAATTACAGGCAGATGGTGCAAAACAATTAGTGCTTGATCTTCGCGGAAATGGTGGTGGGTTACTTATCGAAGCCGTGAAAATCGTCAATTTCTTCGTGCCAAAGAATCAAGTAGTCGTGACCACAAAAGGTCGCGTCAAAGAAGAAAATCGTGTGTATACCACCTTGGAAGAACCCTTTGTACAAGAAATGCCGTTGGTTGTTCTTGTAGATGGTGGCTCTGCCTCAGCTAGTGAAATTGTTTCTGGTTCCCTGCAAGATTTAGATCGCGCAGTAATCATCGGTGAAACCAGCTTTGGAAAAGGCTTGGTGCAAAGAACCTATGATTTAAAATATGGATCCAAAATTAAAATTACCATTGCTAAATATTACACCCCTTCTGGACGCTGTGTGCAACGATTGGAGTATTATGATAAAGAAAACAATGCCAAAGTAAAGGAAATTCCGGATTCATTATTGAAGTCATTTCAAACGAAAAACGGTAGAAAAGTTATTGATGGACGAGGGATTGAACCAGATATAAAAGTGGAAAGTCCAGACCTCAGTCGCTTAACAGCGGTACTTATCACGAGTAACAGCCTATTTAATTATGCAACTGATTACGTTTTAGCCCATCCGACAATTGCCAAAGCCGAGGACTTTCATTTGTCCGATGAAGAATTCCAAGATTTTCAAAAATATGCTTTAGCACAGGAATTCAAGTACACCACAGCTTCCGAAGAATCCTTGAAGAAAATGAAAGAAACCGCAGAAAAGGAAGGGTATTTTGAGGAGATTAAAGCCGATTACGAGGATATGATTTTAAAGGTGACACCCTCTAAAGAAAGGGACCTGCAGAAATTTAAAGCAGAAATTGAGGAAATGTTGGAAAACGAGATCATCTCTAGGTATTACTTTCAAAAAGGAAGAACAATCGCATCCCTCAAAGAAGACATCGTTGTTCAACGCGCGTTGCAAGTTTTGACGAATTCAACAGAGTACAACACTATTTTGAAAAAATAAGCGTTAGAGACGTATGTTGAAACGCTATTTCGGACCCCAAATTCATCACCGAGTACATTTTTTTGTACTTGCCTTGTTTATCGTGGGGGTGGTATGTAGTAAGTTTTTAATGTCCATGGGACTCCTTTTGGGTGTATTAAACCTATTGCTTGAAGGGAATTTCAATTCTTACTACCATCGCCTCCGAGAGAATCCACTCATTCTGTTCATTCTTCTTTTCTACGTTTTACACCTTTTTGGTTTACTCTGGACAAGTAACCTGAACTATGGCATGGATGATATTCGTAAGAAAACATCCTTATTGTTGATTCCACTTATCGTTGGTGCACATCCAATTCTTGGTCCAAAACGCTGGATAAACCTCATACACTATTTTATATGGACCTTGGTAATCACGGCCAGCATCAATTTAATAGCGTTTCATTTTTTCGCGGCAAAACTAAACTTAATCGACATCCGTGATATGTCCTTGTTCGGATCACACATCCGCTACGGCATTTTGCTCGGCATCGGATTGGCCTTTTGCTTGGAACGAATGTACACCCAACGAAAACACCGAAATGCCTATGCGCTGGCGGCTGTTTTCTTTCTCGTCTATACATTTTACAGTCAAGTGTTATCCGGCATCATATCGGTCGCGATTGTACTGATTGCACTACTGACTTTTTTATTGTACATCAAACGATTGTATTGGGTGCTCATCTTGAGTTATGCCGTTGTTATTGGTAGTGTTATCGGACTGTTTTACTATTTGTCCTTTCCCGTGAATTACCCCGTTCCCTGTATCGAACGTTACGATGAAATGGAAAGCGCTTGGAACAAACGTTCCTCCTTGAATTACGATAGCTTGGATCAACGTAAGCAACCAATCAGAAGCACATTGGAAAGGTATTTGTCTTCCAAAGCACTTTGTGCTCAAGAATCTGGTGTGAATCAATTAAGTCCGGAAGACATCCATTTTATCGAAAGAGGATACGCCGATGTGCATGAAACATACGGTGGCATTCAAGCAAGATTATTAGATATTCGTTACCAACTTCACCATGCTTCTAATCCATCTGGACATTCCATATTGGAGCGCATAGAATATTGGAAAAATGCGTGGGCCATTATTGAAAATCATTGGATCATGGGTGTAGGAACGGGAGATGTCGATGATGCGATGCAAGACATGTATAATAAACGTCAATCGTCCTTGACACCTGAACGTCGTTTGCGTGCCCACAACTCCTATTTAACGTACTATCTGACATTCGGTATTTTAGGCTTTTTGTTTTTCCTCTATTTTCAACTCAAGTTCATCATCCAACAATTTAAATGGCAGCAATGGGTTGGATTTTTGTTTGGCTGCATTGCCCTCGTCACGTTTCTCTTCGAGGACACCCTCGAGTCTCAAATGGGCATTACCTTATTTGCGTTTTTCTACGCTGTATTTTCAAGGAAAATCGCAAGTAAGTAGATACGTCCTTGATTTTTATTAACTTCGCTATGCGATGTCAATAGAAGTAAAAAACCTGTTTAAATATTACGGAGAACAAGCCGCAGTGCGGGATGTCAGTTTCTCGGTAAACAAAGGTGAGATTGTAGCTTTTTTAGGTCCAAATGGAGC
>JBEDCT010000137.1:0-4955 GCA_041176665.1 Bacteroidota bacterium
CTGCATCCTTTTATGTGATGCCGTTTGCATTCATCATCATGCTCCTTCTTACCTATGGCTTTAGTCCGAAAGGCTATTCCGTTCAAGATGGACAATTGGTCATTTACCGTCCATTTCACAATAAGTTTTACGAAACAGCAGGCATTCAAACCGTATCTATCGTAGCGAAAGAGGAATTGAAATGGTCCATGCGTGTTTTCGGTGTTGGAGGATTCTTCGGATATTTTGGTTTATTTCGAAACAGTCGATATGGAACCATGATTTGGTACGCAAGTAGACGTGATCAATACGTGGTCATCGAGCGTTCAAATGGAAGAGCGATTGTACTTACTCCAGACGACCCAAATTCTTTTGTGTCCGAATTCAATCAGACGATTAAACGTTAAATCACAGAAAGAATCGGTTTTCACCTCCTGCATTGTTTATCATCTCGTTTGATTTATTAAATTTGTATCTAAATTAATGAGTATGAATTTCATTGCCTCTAGCACAAGTCTTTTAAAACATCTACAAAGTATTTCAGGTGTACTGAATACAAGCAATACCTTGCCGATTTTAGATAACTTTCTTTTTGAAATCACCAACGGAGAACTGACAGCATCTGCTTCAGATTTAGAAACAACCATGGTGACTAAATTGGATGTTCATTCGGAGGAAGATGGTAAAATCGCCATTCCTGCCAAATTATTGTTGGATGTATTAAAAAGCTTACCAGACCAACCGTGTACGTTCAAAGTGAATGCAAGCAATTACCAAATTGAAATTGCCTACGACAACGGAAAATCTAGAATGGTTGGATTCAACGGTGATGAATTTCCTAAAATCCCTGAATTAGCTGGTAAAAGCGCCATTAAATTATCTGGTGATCTTCTTTCTCGTGCCATCAATAAAACGTTGTTTGCATCTGGAAACGACGACCTTCGTCCAGTAATGAGCGGTGTATTCTGTCAGTTCTCTGCGAGTGAAATCACTTTTGTAGCTACAGACGCGCACAAACTTGTTCGTTTTAGAAGAACAGATGCCGAAGCTAGTGGAAGCTCTGCATTCATTCTACCAAAGAAACCATTGAACATGTTGAAATCTAATCTTCGTGGTGATGAAGCAGTTTTATTAGAATACAACGAATCCAATGCCGTTTTTACGTTTAACGACCTCATCTTAGTGTGTCGTTTAATCGATGGAAAATACCCAAATTACGAAGCTGTTATCCCCAAAGAAAATCCAAATGTTCTGACAATTGATCGTATTCAGTTACTTTCCTCCATCAAACGCGTTTCGATTTTTTCTAACAAAACAACACATCAAATCAAGTTGAAGTTGGCAGGATCTGAACTTTCGTTGTTCGCAGAAGACATTGACTTTGCGAACGAAGCAAGTGAGCGTTTGACGTGTAACTACGACGGTGATGATTTAGAAATTGGATTCAATTCACGTTTCTTAATGGAAATGTTGAACAACTTAGATTCAGACGAAATCAAACTTTCCATGAGCGAACCTAGTCGCGCTGGAATCTTAACACCTGCTATCCCGGCAAATGAACACGAAGACATTTTAATGCTCGTGATGCCAGTGATGCTCAACCGTTAATCTACGTTAACATACATGCCTCAAGGACTGAGCAATATTCGGAATTTATCCTTGAAGGAACTTCAAGACGAATTTGTCGAGCGAAATGAAAAATCGTTTCGTGCGAAACAAGTCTATGAATGGCTATGGAAAAAAAATGCAGCTTCCTTTGATGAAATGACCAATCTGAGTAAAGAACTCAGGGAGATGTTGCAACAACATTATTTCATTGATCATATACAACTGCAAGATCAGCAGATTAGCAAGGATAAAACCATCAAATGTGCGTTTACCATTGAAGAGGGTAAGGTAGTTGAAGGTGTACTTATCCCAACCAATTCACGAACGACTGCCTGTATTTCTTCACAAGTTGGCTGTAGCTTGTCGTGTACGTTTTGTGCAACGGGAAGATTAAAATTACTGCGAAACTTGAGCGCAGGTGAAATCGTGGATCAAGTCGTGTATTTAAAGAATCAAGCCGAAGAACGTTACGGACAAAACCTCACAAACATTGTCTATATGGGGATGGGTGAACCTTTATTAAACTATAAGAATGTTCTTCAATCCATCGACCGTTTATGTAGCGAAGATGGACTTGGTATCTCCCCAAAACGCATCACTGTTTCAACCGCTGGAATCGCAAAAATGATTCGCAAACTTGGCGACGACGATGTCAAATTTAATTTGGCGCTGTCACTCCACGCGGCAAATGACAAAAAACGCGATAAAATCATGGAGATTAACGAATCCAATAACCTTTCTGAATTAACAGAGGCCTTGGAATATTTTCATGAAAAAACAGGATCAAGGGTTACGTTTGAATACATCATTTTCAAAGATTTTAATGACGAAATCGAAGATGCACGTGAACTAGCAAACTTCGCGAAATGTGTGCCCTGTAAAATCAACATTATTGAGTACAATCCAATCGAAAATGGAGAATTCGAACAAGCTGATGCGCGCAAAGTCGATGCCTTTGCTGCATTTTTAGAATCGAAAAACCTCATCGTGAACGTAAGAAGGAGCCGCGGAAAAGATATTGATGCTGCTTGCGGACAACTTGCCAATAAAAACAAAGCCATCCTGAAGGATGAACGCATTCTGAAGTAACATCGAGCATCGACAATCGTCCTGCTTATTGAAATCCATTTGCCATGATCAAAGTATCACACCTCCGAAAGGAATTTGAACTCAGTCGACAACAAAAGAAAGAACTCCATACGTCAGCCGACAAAGCAGTTGCCGTTGATGACCTTAGTTTTGAATGTCATCCTGGGAACGTATTTTCACTGCTTGGACCTAATGGGGCAGGAAAAACAACTACACTTCGCATGCTTTCTACCATTCTATCTCCAACGTCAGGGAGCATCGAAATAGCCGGAATAGATGCCGTGAAATATCCGCAAGAAGCGCGCTCTAAAATTGGATTCCTCACAGGTTCTACAGGACTTTATGCACGCTTGACACCCATTGAAATTATTGATTATTTCGCTGCTTTGTATCAAGTTCCAACAAAGGAAAGGGAAGAACGGAAAAAGTACTTATTCGATTTATTGAACATGAACGATTTTCTTCAAAAGCGTATTGGCAAGTTAAGTACCGGAATGAAACAAAAAGTTTCCATTTGTCGCACGATGATCCACAATCCAGAAGTCGTTATTTTCGATGAACCAACAAGTGGTCTTGATGTGATTACCGCTGAAAACATCATCAAACTTATTCGCGATTGCAAGGACCAAGGAAAAACAGTCATTTTTTCTAGTCACATCATGAGTGAGGTTGATTTGCTTTGCGACAATTTGGCGATTGTTCACAAAGGACAACTGAAATTCAACGGACCCATGTCCGATTTTCGTCAAAACATGGAAGCAAGTAATCTAACGGAAGAATTCATCCGTATTGTTCAACGTTAATTCATTCCAAATGATCTTTACCATCTTCAAAAAAGAACTCATCGATACCTTACGTGACAAACGAACCATGCGCACAATGTTGCTCATCCCACTCTTGGTTTTCCCAATAACACTAACGCTTTTTGTCAACGTTTCTTCTTCCTTCGAGAAAAAAGCGAGCGAAGAAAAACTAAAAATCGGCGTTTGGGGTGATCTTGGCGGAAAATATTCGAAACAACTCGAAGAAATACCCGAAGGATTAGGGGAAAAAGAATTGAAAAACTTTAAAGACTCAGCGTCGTTAAAAAGAGCTATTGAACAAGGAGATATTCAACTCGGACTGATTGTTCCATCAAACGCAACGGAACTGTCGCGAACGAAAGAGACCATTCCTCTAACATGGTTGTTTGATGCCTCCGAAGTGGGACGACAAGATAGAGCTGAGTCATATATGAATGTGATTTCAGATAATGCGGAATCTGTGCGATTGAAAGAACTTGGGGTGGACGCGGAAAAACTACATCCTTTGGTACCCGTTTACCAGAATTGCGCCAGTGATAAAAAAATGATTGGAAAATTAGCGGGTGGATTTTTACCCTACATTTTTATTGCTTTTGGATTTATCGGTTGTATGTATCCAGCAATTGATTTATTCACTGGAGAGAAAGAACGCGGGACAATTGAGACGCTTCTCACCACGCCTGTTTCTAGGTGGCAGATTTTAGTGGGGAAAATGATGGTGATTGTCACTTCTGGAATGCTCGCCGCAAGTTGTGCGCTTTTGGGATTATTCGTTTCTATTGAGTTTTTAGACATCGTAGACAACAAAGAAATTCTAGCTATTGTACATGGAATTCTGACGCCTTCCTTTCTCATTGCCATGTTCAGTTTACTTTTTCCATTGGTGGTCTTTTTTGCCGGAGCAATGATTCCAATCGCTGTTTATGCAAAATCATTCAAGGAAGCACAAAGCATCATTACTCCACTGAACTTTGTGATGGTTCTCCCTGCCATGATTGGTTTCTTTCCGGGAATTGAGTTAAACGCGATAACAGCAGCTATTCCTGTTGTGAACATTGTTCTTTCCACGAAAGAATTGATTGCTGGAACCTTATCCGTAGGATATTATTGCATCAGCCTAGGAATCATGCTACTACTGGCAACACTTTCTGTGATCGTATCTTACCGCCAATTTGGAAACGAAGCGCGTATTCTGAACTAACGAATCACGTGAATAAATCCACTTTTCTTCTTCTCATCAAATTCTAGTAAGTAGAAATAGACGCCATCCTGAAGCAATCCTCCGTTCATGTCTTTACCACTGAAAGGTGTGTCGAAGCGCTTGCCTGAATAAACTAGATTTCCCCAGCGATTGAATACCTTCAATTGATATTCCTGACAAGATTTAAACATCCCTTCGATATCCAATTCATCATTGTTTCCATCGCCATTTGGCGTGATGACATTTGGAAAATCAAATTCGGCATAATCGTAAAT
>JBEDCT010000138.1:0-11409 GCA_041176665.1 Bacteroidota bacterium
GACAAAGCCTTCTTTCAACAGATGTAACGATCAAATTGCGCATCAACAAGGAATACAAAAACTTCGTTGGATCAGGAGAAAACGGAGGGAAACCAATGTACGGATGGTCCATGGATGACATTGCCACAAAAGTTGGTTCACAAGACCAATTGAAAGAAGCGTTAGCGATGATCAATGTCGTTCCGAATCCATATTTGGCGTTTTCGGAATACGAACGAAATAAACTAGATAATCGCGTCAAGATCACGAATCTTCCCGAACGTTGTACCATTCGAATTTACACGTCCAATGGCAAGTTAGTGAAAACGATGAAAAAGGATAGTCCATTGACCTATCAAGACTGGACACTGACAAATCATGCCGATATTCCAGTATCCGGAGGTATGTACCTCATTCACATTGAGGTTCCCAATGTTGGTGAACGCGTGTTAAAAGCCTTCATCGCCATGCGGATGGTTGACTTACAAAACATTTAACGAGTCATTAACAACTGAGCACGTTTTTGACCTTCCTTTTCGAGTAACTTTGTCAAAAAACAACACATGAAAGCACTACTTTCCCTTCTGTTCATTTCTATCAGTACTTTGCTTTTTTCGCAAGAATACGTGCTGCCAGCTTTGCCTTATGCTTATGCGAGTTACGAACCATACATTGATGCACAAACGATGGAAATTCATCACAGTAAGCACCATCAAGCGTATGTCACAAATTTGAACAAAGCACTGGCTGGAACGAAGTTGGCTTCTCTAACGATGAATCAATTGTTGATGGATGCTAGTTTTCGTTCAGACGTCGTTCGAAACAATGCTGGAGGACACTACAATCACAGTTTATTTTGGGAAATTCTGGCGCCGAAAGACAAGCAAACAACAACCGTACAGGCATCCTTTGAAGCAGCGGTGAAAGCACAATACGGTAGCATGGATTCCTTGAAAAAAGCATTAACGCAGGCAGCTAGCACACGTTTTGGATCAGGATGGGCATGGTTAATCGTTACACCGGACAAAAAATTGTTGGTGACCAGTACTGGAAACCAAGACAATCCCATCATGGATGTCGCAAAAGACCGTGGAATTCCCGTTTTAGGAATCGATGTTTGGGAGCATGCTTACTACTTGAAATACCAAAACAAACGCGCTGATTATTTAGGCGGGATTTTCAACCTCATCGATTGGGGAATCGTTTCAGACAAGTATACAAAAGCGCTTGTTGATCCATTGTTGAGCGAAATTGAAAAGGACAATTGGATGGCTTTAAAGGATTTTCATAAAGTCATGGCGCAAACGTTTCATCCGGCAGAGGATGGAAATTTTGTTCCACTGCGCACCCGATCCGGTGAACTTTTAGCAAAAGCGATTTTGTTTGAAAATTCAAAGCCGCCCGTTTCAAAGGACAAACCTGAAGTTCACAAAGCACTATCGAACTTGGCGGAGCAATGTGAGAAAATTTATGAATTGACTGCGAAAAACGCGAAAGACGACGTTTTGATGAAAGAAATCACCAAAGCACACGATCTTTTCCACCAAGTAGAGGAACTTTGTCACGATTAGTCGTGAACATTTGACCACTTAATGATTTCATAATCCCATAACCAAACCTTTCAAAGGCATTTCCGTATCTTTGACAAAAAGTAGAACGTGCGTTTCGAACTGACCAAGGAATTTATTCAATTGCTGCGAACAAAAATCGCAGAACAAGATTTATCTTGGATACACGAAAACGTCCTTGAACTTCACCATGCCGAGGTAGCGGAAATCATTGATAAACTGACCAATGACGAAGCAAGATACCTTTACTTCCTTGTAGATGAAGACACGCAGGCCGACATCCTCATGGAGTTGGACGAAGAAATTCGAGATCGATTCTTAGCCTCTCTATCTTCCAAAGAAATTGCAGACCAGCTCGAGAACCTCGATTCCGATGATGCTGCCGATATCCTTGGTGAATTAACCGAAGAAAAAATACGTGAAGTCATCTCTCAAATGGAGGATGATGAAGCGGCGGAGGACATCGTTGATCTATTAAATTACGACGACGATACTGCGGGTGGACTCATGCAAAAAGAGTTTTTTCAGGCACATGTTTCTTGGCCTGTTAACCGAGCAATCATTGAGCTTCGCAAGCAAGCAGAAGACGTTGAAAAAGTATATAACATTTTTGTTGTCGATGAGCAAGATCGCTTATTAGGAGTATTATCCTTGAAGCGTTTATTGTTCGCAAATGCGACAACAAAAATTGCCGACATTTACCAGTCCAAAAAAATCATTTCCGTAAAAGCCAGTGACTCCGCAGAAGTTGTGGCCATGGTGATGGAAAAATACGACTTGGTTTCTGTTCCCGTGGTTGATTACCAAAACAAACTTGTTGGACGAATCACCTTAGATGACGTTGTTGACTACATCAAAGAGGGGGCCGATAAAGACTTCCAGATGGCGACCGGTATTACCGATAGCGTTGATTCCAACGCAAGTACTTGGCGTATAAGTCGTTCACGTCTTCCCTGGTTAGTGATTGCCATGGTGGGTGGAACCATCGGAGCCAAAGTCATTTCAAACTTTGAAGGAAGCATTACGAAGATTCCGGCGATGGCCTTTTTCATTCCCTTGATTACTGCGATGGGCGGAAACGTTGGTGTACAATCCTCTGCGATTGTCGTTCAGTCCCTAGCGCGTGGCGATAAAGATTTAGGTCGAATTTTACCGAAATTATTGCGCGAAGCGAAGGTTGGATTGTTAAATGGACTCTTTTTAGCCAGTTTAATTTTCGGCGTAGCTTCTGTTTTTGAAAACTCCGAACTTGGCATCGTGGTAAGTATTTCCTTATTCACCGTTATCGTATTTGCAGCGATTTTCGGGACATTATTCCCGCTAGTACTCAACCGCTATAAAATCGACCCTGCCTTAGCGATTGGTCCATTCGTGACCACGTTAAATGACATCATTGGCTTATTTATTTACTTCTCCATAGGACTTCTGATCTATGGTTCTTGAGAAATCAGAACTTTTCATTACTTTTGCACTCCACAAAATACCTGGAGAGGTGTCCGAGTGGCTGAAGGAGCACGCCTGGAAAGTGTGTATAGGTCTAAAGCTTATCGCGGGTTCGAATCCCGCTCTCTCCGCCAAAGAACTGAAAAGCTAGCCGTTAGGCTGGCTTTTTTTGTTTCCACCAGCATCAAAAGCTCGCTTTTGTAAGCGCAGTGTAAACAAAAAAAGCCAAAGCTGCACCGCAGCTTAGCTTTTCAGTTCTTTGAAGCGACACCCAAAACCGGGTTCACGAGCGACAGCGAGTAATCCCGAGTGAGAACGAGAAACAGAGCGGAGAGCGAGAACGTTAATCCTGTAAAACGTTTTCATTTCTTGAGCAAAGCGAAAGAATGTGCTAATGTACCAATCTGCCAATGTGCTAATTCCCACACCCGATAAACCATTTGTTGAGCTAAGCGAAACCACTTCTTGAGCTAAGCGAATGAACCCCACCCATGAGCAAAGCGAATGAAAACATCTTTCAAATCGAAAGCGGAGAGCGAAATCAACACTGAGCACTGCGCACTAAGCAACTATTAATAAATTACCCTATTTTGTTAATATCATTCACATGCAGATGAATTCGTTCTAAAAGCCATTCATTACCTTTGTTTTTATGCGCAATCTCATCGCCTTTTTACGTCGATTTCGAATATTTTTGGTCTTTGCATCCCTACAGATCATTTCGTTGGTGATTTATGTGCAATTTTTAAGTTTTCCAAGAAGTCAATACTTAACCACAGCGTCCAATGTGACAGCGAAAGTACTTACGTGGGAGAACGACGTAACGAAGCATTTTGATTTAAGTAAAAACAACTACGCGTTACAACGCGAAAACATTCGCTTGCGCGAGCGGCTTCCGGAGTTCATGTACACGTTAAGTGCTGGGAAAGTAAAAGTAGAAGACACTATTTTTAAACAACAGTACACGTACATTCCGGGGATGGTGATTAACTCATCCGTGACGAGAAGAAACAACTATTTCACGCTAAATATTGGTAGTAAGCAAGGAGTCAAGCCAAACATGGGTGTTTTTTCGGACAAAGGAGTTGTTGGAATCGTTCACAATACCAGTGAGCATTACTGTGTGGTGAAGTCCGTATTAACGAAAGATATCAATATCGATGTGATTATTGAGCCCATTCACTTAGCCGGAATTTTAAAATGGGACGGACACGATCCAAGACGTGGTTCCATCGACGGAATTTCGAACGATTTACGCATAAAAAAATGGTCCCGCGTCATAACACGAGGTGGTTCGGGGATTTTCCCGAAAGGGATTCCAGTTGGAAAAGTGGAACGCATTGAATCCATCGAAGGAGAGCCACTGTGGAACGTTGTCGTTCGTTACTCAGAGGATTACCGCACTTTACAACGCGTTTACGTGGTGAAAAATTTAATGATTGAAGAACAACAAGCATTGGAGGGACAAATTCCACCCGATGAAGAAGAGGACGTATTGAGATGAATAACCTAACGAAAAATATCATTCGCTTCGTCGTGTTTGTCGTTTTGCAAACATTGATTTTCAATCAATTGGAAATCGGATACGGTTTTCACTTGATGATTCATCCACTTTTTATCATGTTACTGCCCTTTGAACTAGGTGTCATTCCCTTAATGGGCTTGGCGTTTTTAATGGGAATCATCATTGATATTTTCTCTAATACCTACGGTTTACATGCTTCATCCTTGGTCATGATGGCGTATTTTCGTCCACTCGTCTTCAAGTTCTACGGTCCACGTGAAGGATATGATCCGCTGAAAGAACCCAATGTATTCGATATGGGGAACCGCTGGTTTACTTTTGTTTTCGGTGTTTTATTGTTGATTCATCACTTGTGGTACTTCCTTGTGGAGATTTTTCAGTTCAACCAACTCTTTTTTATTCTTCAAAAGACCCTCTTTAGTTCCGTTCCTTCGTTCTTGATTTGTTTGTTATTACAAAGTTTTTTGATTAAAAAATCTAAAACGAAATGAATTTTGACATCCGACGTTATGTAATCTTGGCATTCATCATTTTGGTGGGATTCCTGTATACATTTCGGTTGTTTTACATGCAAGTGATAGACGATACCTGGACACTCCGCGCACATGAAGTAGCGGAAAAACGCATTGAAATCACTCCGCCAAGAGGAGTTGTTTTCGATCGAAATGGAATGAAAATCGTTTCCAATAGAACCTATTTCAATCTGATGATGGTCGAGGACGAAATCAAGCACCTCGATACAGCCGCTTTTGCTAAACTCATTGGGTGGACGGTCAAAGATGTTCGCAATCGCTTTAAAGAAATTGTAAAAGGAGAAGGAACTTATTACAACAAGTCTTCGGGTAAACGCACTTCGAATTACCAGAAAATACGCAAGTATCCCTTTTTAAAGGAATTAACGCTAGAAGAGATTTCTAGTATTGCTCCACACCTAGAAAACTTCCCTGGTTTTTATGAGAAGGTGACGAGCATGCGGAATTATCCATTTAAAAGTGGAGCGAATATCATGGGATATTTGTCCGAAGTAAACCGTGAAGAAGTGGAAAGCGATCGCTTTTATCGTCCTGGAGATAACATTGGTCGGTCCGGAATCGAAAAGTTCTATGAACGCGAATTGCGTGGAAGAAAGGGAATTAAATACATTGTTACATCAGCCCTAAATAATGCCATTGAGCCCTTTGCCGATGGGAAATACGATACAACTGCGCGTCAAGCTGACCCGCTAAAACTCGGAATGGACATGATTATTCAGTCCTACGGTGAGAAATTAATGAGAAACAAAAAAGGATGTATCGTGGCGATTGAACCATCCACCGGTGAAATTTTAGCCATGGTTTCAGCGCCTTCCTACGATCCAAATATGCTCGTTGGAAAACGAAACATCAGCGAAAATTACCCAAAACTTGCTTTGGATAAAAACATGCCGCTGTTTCCTCGTCCACTTCAAGCAGAATATCCACCAGGATCCATCTTTAAATTAGTACAGTCGCTGATCGGCATGCAAGAAGGTGTCATCACGGAGAACTCTGGATTTCCCTGCGACAAAAGCATGGTTGGCTGTCACAATCACCCTTCCGCACGAAATGTTGCCGAGGCTGTTCAATATTCATGTAATCCGTATTATTACGCGGTGGTGCGACGCATCATCCAACAGGGAAAGAAAAAGAAACTTTTTGCTGATGCCGAATACGGACTCAATAAATGGCATCGCTACATGACGAGTTTTGGATTAGGTAAAACATTGGATACGGATGTTTCTGGACAACGTCCAGGATTAATACCAGATTCAAAATACTACGACAAATGGTACGGAAATCATCAATGGGCATTTTCAACCATTCGTTCGATTTCCATTGGTCAAGGTGAAGTAAAACTGACGCCGTTGCACATGGCAAATATCGCAGCAATCATCGCGAACAAAGGCTGGTACTATGTTCCCCACTTTGTAAAGTCCATTGGACGCAAAGGTCCATTAGCACTTTACCGAACCAAGAAAAGAACAATGGTGAATTCGCGTCATTTCTGGCCAGTAATTGAAGGAATGCGCCGCGTTGTCAATGAGAACGGTGGAACGGCACGCATGGCGCGACTAGAAGACATTATGATTTGCGGAAAAACAGGTACGGTGCAAAATCCACAAGGGGAAGACCACTCTGTTTTCATTGCCTTTGCGCCTATGAACAAGCCTAAGATTGCGATAGCGGTATTCGTGGAAAATGCAGGATTCGGTGGGACTTGGGCCGCACCAATTGCCAGCTTGATGATTGAAAAATACATCAAACGAAAAATTACCGACAAAGAAAAAGAAAAGCGCATTTTGGAAGCTAAATTGGCCTACATTTCAAGTCCCGGAGAATGAGAAAGGAAGAAAGTTTAGTTGAGCACTTAGATTGGCCATTATTTATCACATTTATGGTGATGTTGGTGATGGGAATGGCTACGCTATACTCCGTTGCTTACGATGATTTACATCCTGCTATTTACGATGTTTCCATGATGTACGGAAAACAGCTCATTTGGATTTTCGTTTCTTTATTCCTTGGCGTAATCGTGTTTTTAATTGATTCCGATATCTATCGGCGTTTCGCATTTCCCATCTATGGGTTTACACTCGTCTTATTGGTGATTGTGCTTTTCATGCCCGCAGTACATGGGGCTCGTGCATGGATCGGAATTGGAAGCTTAGGGATTCAACCTGCAGAGTTCGCTAAAATATCAACGGGACTCTTGTTGGCTAAATACATCAGTGAAATTAGCGTAAAACAGCAGAATATCAGTAGTGTCATGACCGCAAGTGCCATTCTACTTGTACCAATGGCACTGATTTTACTTCAGCCTGATGCAGGTACGTTTGTCGTTTTTACTTCTTTTCTCTTCGTGATGTACCGCGAAGGACTTACATTCGATCCCATTATTTTGAGCTTTGTCAATAGTATTCCTGGTGTTCGATTTAAAGAAACCTGGGTTGGAAGTCACTTCATTCCCATTTTATTCGTAACGATTTTCATCAGTGTGATTACGCTACTATTGAATTCTGTTCAATTGGATATTTTCTTCCTTCCTTTTCCCGTATCTGGTTCGATAGGAGTCATTTCCACATTGTTGATTTTCTCCATTCTCGCGATCTTATTTCTTCAACGGTTTTCTGCGAAAAGAGAGCGAACCAGAGGAACTGTCATCATCGTACTTGGCTTCATTTTAACGAGTAGTTTGTCTTTTGTTGTGGATAATGGATTCAACAGTTTAGCAACGCATCAAAAAGATCGAATTGAATTGTTTTTAGGCCTCCGCGAAGATCCAAATGGAAAAGATTACAACAGAAATCGTGCGATGGCAGCAGTTGGATCTGGTGGTTTACTCGGGAAAGGATACAACAAAGCATCGGTTTCTAGCGTGGAAAGTAATCACGTTCCGGAAAGTGAAACGGATTTCATTTTTTGTCCATTTGCGGAAGAATGGGGATTTGTTGGCATCATCGTATTATTTGGACTTTACTTATTTATGTTAATTCGCATCATGTTTATTGCCGAACGACAACGGTCTATATTTAACCGAGTCTACGCCTATTGTGTGGGAATGATTCTGTTCTACCATTTCGCCATAAATATTGGGATGAATATTGGATTTGCACCAGTGATTGGAATTCCCCTGCCCTTTTTTAGTTATGGAGGATCCTCCATGATGTCCTTTTGTATGATGATGTTTATCCTACTGAAATTGGACAGTCAACGAAAAGATGTGTTAAGATAATTGTCGTTAATTTTGAAAAATGAAAAATAAGGAAGCAAAAATGACCGAAGAAGAATCAAAAAAATACACCAGAATATTTTGGGGTCTTTCATTAATCCCTTTCATCTTGGTGGCAGCGCTTTTGCTTTTGCAGTCCGAAAGTGTGCTGCCTTCTGTGGCAAGCTTAGACAATCCACCGGAATTACAAGCGTCATTAATCATCGCGAAAAAAAGCGTGAAAGAAGACACCGTCATTGGTCGCTTTTGGGCAGTTAATCGCACCAGTGTGAAATACCGCGAAATTTCTCCATACGTATTTGACGCGTTAATTTCTACAGAGGATGAGCGCTTTTACAGTCACTCAGGTGTCGATTTTAAGGGACTCGTTCGCTCGTTTGCTAGTTTGGGACGAAAAGGTGGTGCCTCAACGATTACGCAACAATTAGCAAAATTAATTTACACCTTAAGACAGCGTCAGTTGGCTGAATTAGCACGTGCAAACGGGGAAAGCTTCGATCTTCCATTGGGTGGATTTCTTGGGAAATTCCGACGTTTAAATGAAAAAGCGCGTGAAAATATCATCGCTAAACGCTTGGAGGAACGCTTTACAAAAGAGGAAATCATTACGATGTACTTGAATCAATTCGACTTTTTATACAACGCAGTTGGAATTGAAAATGCTTCGCGCGTTTACTTCAATAAACGTCCAAAAGAACTTTCCAAAATAGAAGCAGCGGTTCTTGTCGGAATGTGTAAAAATCCTGATTTGTTTAATCCCTACAAATACACGATTAAAAATTACCGAAACAAAGCGGCAGAAAGAGCTGGAATCGCTCCGGAAAAAGTGACTTCCGCACAAATGGCAGAAATCAGAGCCGAAGATTCCCTGCGTTCCTTGGAGAGAAGAAATCAAGTGTTGTTTCAATGGCTGAAAAATAGCAAAGGTGAAAATGAAGGTGTTAAGAATAAATTGACACAAGAAGAATACGATCGCTTGAAAAAGTTGCCGATTGTCGTAAGCTACAAATCCTTGGATCACAAAGAGGGAATGGCACCGTATTTCCGTGAATCCCTGCGCAAGGAAGTTACGCAAATACTCATGACAAAAAATTCAGATGGATCCTATAAATACGTAAATGAAGAGGGGGAACCTTTTGATATTTACAGTGATGGACTGAAAATCTACACGACTTTGAATCCTTCTTTACAACGCTATGCAGAATATGCAGTGGAACGTCACATCAAGGAAGAATTACAACCACAGTTTGACCTGAACAATCGTCGCGTTAAAAATTATCCCTTCTCGAATGCCATTGAAACGAAAATGGTGAATCAAATCATGGAATCAGCGCGTACTTCTTCTGGTCGCTTCCAAAACATGACCTTAGCCGGATACACCGATAGTGAAATCAGAAAAAGTTTCGATACGCCAACAACAATGACCGTTTTCTCATGGAGCGGAGAACGTGATACAACTATGACACCAAACGATTCTATTCGTTATTACAAAGCGTTTTTACACGCCGGACTTTTATCTATGGATCCTTCATCTGGTTTCGTTCGTGCTTGGGTGGGTGGTGTAAACTTTAAACACTTCGGATACGATCACGTACGTCAGGGAAAACGTCAAGTTGGATCGACCATTAAACCATTTGTATACGCAGCAGCACTTTCGATGAAGGTCGTGAATCCGTGTACCACATTTTCAGCAGGAGAATATTGCGTGGATTTAGTGGATGACCAAAATAACGTTGTTGGACAATATTGTCCTCAGGGAACTCCGGCAGGATCTGTGAAAGATGGATTAGCGCAATCATCGAATCCGACAACCGTTGCCGTAATGGCACGCATGGGGGCGTTTAATCCGGTACAAAAAATTGGTGGTCCGTTCCAAATCGAGAAATTATTGAAGAAAACGGAAATCGAATTGAATAAAAACGATATCGTTCCGTCGATGTGTTTGGGAAGTATGGACCTTTCCCTTTATCAGTTGGTAGCGGCTCAATGTATTTTTCCAAATAATGGAATTTACGTTCGTCCAACAACCATCGAACGCATTACCGATCGAAATGGAAAAGTAATTTACAGTGCAACGGAACACCGTGAACAAGCATTAAATTCTACTGTTGCCTACGAAATTTTGAAAATGATGAAAGGTGTTGTTCAGTATGGAACAGCCGGAAGTCTTCGCAGTGGAAGAAGTTGGGGAGGTGTCACCGCTCCAACGGCAGGTAAAACAGGAACAACACAAAATAACTCGGATGGATGGTTCATTGGAATCACACCTGAGCTTGTTACGGGTGTTTGGGTCGGCGCAGAAGACCGCGCTGTACGTTTCCAAAGCATGACATGGGGACAAGGAGCACGCATGGCCTTGCCAATTTACGGGTATTACATGCAACGAGTATACAAAGATCCAGTGATTGCATTGTCGACACGTGATTTCCTTCAACCGGACGATTACGACGAGGAAGCATATGATTGCACCGATGCACCACAACCTGAAACTGTGGACGAATCAGAAGTCCCATTTGAATTTTAAGCGATGAACAAAGTTGTAAAGAATGTAGAAGAGGCGTTAGTTGGCATCGAAGATGGCATGACGCTGATGTTGGGTGGATTTGGCCTTTGTGGTATTCCTGAAAATTCCATAGGACAATTAGTGAAACTAGGAACTAAAAACCTGACATGTATTAGCAACAATGCTGGTGTCGATGATTTCGGAATCGGACTCATGTTGCAAGCCAAACAAGTAAAGAAAATGATCAGTTCATATGTCGGTGAAAACGATGAGTTTGAACGTCAAATGCTGAGTGGAGAACTCGAAGTTGACTTAATTCCACAAGGTAGTTTAGCGGAACGATGTCGAGCTGGTGGTGCTGGAATACCAGCGTTTTTCACACCTGCAGGATACGGAACGGAAGTTGCTGAAGGCAAAGAAGTACGAATTTTCAACGGAAAACCACACATTTTGGAAAGTGCTTTGACAGCAGACTTTGCCATCGTGAAAGCATGGAAAGGCGATACGGAAGGAAACTTGATTTACAAAGCAGCGGCACGTAATTTCAATCCTATGATGGCGATGGCGGGAAAAATTACCGTTGCTGAAGTCGAAGAACTTGTTCCAGCAGGAACTTTGGATCCAAATCAAATTCATACACCTGG
>JBEDCT010000139.1:0-3472 GCA_041176665.1 Bacteroidota bacterium
GGTATAATCACTTCATCACCTGGATCACAGGTACACATGAATCCAAAAATCAAGGCTTCTGATCCACCTGTTGTAATTAAAATATCTTCGCTATTTACGGGAATTCCACTTTTTTGATAAGATAGTGCAAGTTTATTTCTGTAGCTCTCGAATCCAGCAGAGTGACTGTATTCCAATACTTTGCGGTCTAAGTTGTGAATGGCATTCAAGGCTGTTTCTGGCGTTTCAATGTCAGGCTGACCGATGTTTAAATGGTAAACAATCTTACCTGCTTTCTTTGCTGTTTCAGCATATGGAACAAGTTTTCTAATCGGAGAAGCTGGCATTTGAATAGCCTTGTCTGAAATTTTTGGCATGTCTTTGTTTTTGTTGATTCAAAATTAATCATTCTTCTCAAATAAGGAGTCGAATCATTGTCCAGATCAATCAACAAGTGAAGGCTTGCGTTTTAAAAATACGAATCCACCTTTTGCGCCGATTTGTTTGAGTTCAGGATAATTGGACATGAGTTCCTCTTTCTGTTGAATTTTCACAACAAAATAAGCTGGCTTCAAAATTGTTCCTGTTGCAAGCTCTTTTTCATTTTGTGTTTTCTCATTGCCAGACTTGACGTCCCCATAAAACAAATGTGCATATGATTTGAATCCTAAGGTGGTAAAATAAGCATCCTCTTGGCTATGTTGCTTGTAAAAATCAATCGCCGCTCCTTGAGAAATGTCCTCAACCTTCGGAACGATAAACGCATTGACACTCACCAAACTAATAATGATTCCAATTCCTAAAGCAAGGTAATATTTGATGAATAAATCCCTTCTTAAGTAATTAAAGGACAGTAAAATGGTAGATGTTAATAAAACAAAAGGTATAAGTTGTAAAACGGACCACTCGTACGTTTCTTTCATGGCTTGAAAGGCAAAAGGATCATTGACGTGGATATAATTTAACAGGATATCGGTATGTCCTACTAGGTATCCTAAAATTCCAAATACGATGGCTAATACCACTAAAAAAGAAAGGACAAAATAATGAATGCGTTTGTTTGCTGCAAAGCCATTTTCCCATTGTTGAATGACAAAACGCGCAGCGAAATAGGTGATGGGGAAATAACAAAAACTGGAGTAATGAACGATTTTCGTTTTTACAATTGAAAAAAGAATCAAGGTAAACCAAAGCATTCCATGCATGATGATATCCAAACTTGTACGTTTAATTTCTTTGTTTCTCAAGTAAGCGATCAGAAAGAACGAAGCTGGAAAAACACCGAACAGTAAAATAATCCAATGGTAATAAAGTGGTCCACCGTGCCCTGCGTCTTGTGTTTGAAATAAGCGAACTTGATACGTGATGAATTCTTGAATGATTTCTTGATGTCCGCTTGCGAACAAGAGCATAAACCATAGTGATCCAATCAATAAGGTGGTGAAAAGAAAAACGATCAATTTTCCGAAAGAAGGAAAATCCTTAAAGCGATTGACAAGAAAATATACGGCAAAAGAACCGCCAATTAATAAGAGTCCAACTGGACCCTTCGTGAGAATGGCAAGTCCAATGAATATTCCAGACCAAACGAAGTGTTTAGTGGACTGTTGGATGCTTCCTTTGTAGAACTGAATAATTCCACAAAAAATGAAGTAATTAAACCACGGATCGATGATTCCTGAATTGAAATATGAAAATGGCAGAATGGAGCAGGCGTAAAGGGCGCTCCAAGCAATGCCAAATTTTTCACCGAAATATTCCTTTCCAAAACGGTATAAGGCCAATAAGGTGAAAACTGCGGCGATGACATTTGGGAAACGTGCGGCAAATTCATTGATTCCAAAAACGAGCATGGATAAAGCCTGCATCCAGATGAAAAGTGGAGGTTTTTCCCAGAATGCTTGAAAATTTATGGTAACATTGAAGTAATCCTTTGAAACAATCATTTCGCGCGCACATTCGGCAAAATTCACTTCATCCCAATCAAATAATGCCGATAGACCAATCGTTGGAATACATGCTAGAAAAACGAACAACACAATGAACCAATGGAAGTATTTTGTCATGTTCTATTTATTGAGTGGCTCGTCTATTTGTGTCCATTTGGACTGAAGAAAAACCTGTGTGTATTTCATGCAAAGAAATCCAATCATCGCACCGGCAAACATGTCTTCAAAATAGTGTTGTGACAAATAAACTCTCGTAAAAGCGAAGAAAAGCGCGCCGATAAAACAAAGAATTTGAGCTTGTCCTGTTTTAGCGAAATTCATCGCAATAAACGTAAAGAGCACAAATGAACTGGTCGAATGTCCTGATGGAAAACTTTGTGAAAGATGGTAATGAAAGTCCTTGATTTGATGAAATCCTTTCACGTGCTCAAAAACATACATGGGTCTCATGTGGTTCTCGAAAACGAAATGTTTGAGGAATTGAACAAGTCCAGAAGAAATTAAAAAAGCAATGAAAAGGATGAGGGCCAATTTTTTACTTCGAAATAAGAAAACTAAAAAGGCAAGGAGCAAAAGGGCTAATCCATCACCAACATTGGTTAGATGAGGCATAATGACATCTCCAATCTTCGAGTGAAAGGAATTAAAATACAAATGAAGTGAAAGTTTATCTGTTTGGACAATGATTAAGAGTGCCAGGACCCAAAATAGGTAGTTGCACCAATCAAAGAGACTAGATTTCATTTTCATGGGATAAATTTACGGAATCCTGAGCATGATGCTGCGAAAAATGAGCATAAGAAGTCTTCTTTTCTTTAATCATGATCACAAACAGCACCGCATCATAGCTAAAGTGAGCAGCAATCGAAAACCAAAGTCCAAAATGGATAAAGCCGAACGAAATCACTATGATGAATGGCAAAACAATCAATCCATACATCGAGAATTTCCAATTCCATGGATTCAAGTATCCATGTAGTGCAACGAAAACAACGGAAGTGATCCATGGTCCTAGAAGTGGTTGAATACCGGCCCTGAATAGCAGTTCTTCACCTATCCCTGCACAGATAGATAAAAAGATTCCATCCGCATAGGTAAGTGGTAGTTGGTCAATAATTCGATCTACACGATTTGGTAATTGATCAAAAAATGGAGCCTTCATGAATAAATATGCGATGAAAGCATAAACAAATCCAAACTGTAGTCCATAAGCAATGGGAATGAGTTCAATTCTTTCTAATTGCAGGAATTCAGTGAAAAGTGCTTCGTGATAATAATGAGCGATAACATATCCGGGAATTGGGAAAATGAGCAATGTAACCAATCCAAGAATACGTATTTTAATAATATTTCGCACTTTTTTTTAAATGAATTTGGTGTGAATGAAAATTACTTCTATATTCGTCTCTCTAAACCAATAAGAACGCCTATAGACCAAATTTACTTTTAATTGTTGACATCAACAGAAATTGTAAATTATGGTTTTATCTTCGTTAAGCGATTCTGAATTAATCCGTTTGTACATTAATGAAAATGAAAGAGCC
>JBEDCT010000140.1:0-5126 GCA_041176665.1 Bacteroidota bacterium
CAACAGTTAATCTAACTTTAGAAATATAGTATAAAGTCCTAGGCATTCGCTAGGACTTTTTTTATGACCTTAATTTCTTAATGTCGCGCCACACTCTTTTTCGAGATTGGCTTGTATTTTAGACATACACGAATCGATTTCTTGATCCGTAAGCGTTCTGTCTCCATCCTGAAGGATAAATGACAATGCATAGGATTTCTTTCCTGCATCTAGGTTTTTACCTTCGTACACATCAAATAATCCAACGGATTTCAATAGTTTTTTGTCAGCTTGCATGGCTGTTTGACGCAAGTCAGCAAAATTGACGTGTTTATCTAGTAACAATGAGAAATCACGTCGAATAGCAAAGGACTTCGGTAATTCTGAATACTCAATTTTTACGCGGTTCAATAGGTCTAGTAATTGATCCCATTGGATGATCGCATAATATACCGGATTCTTGATTCCGAAAGATTGCAATTGTTCTGGAGTAGCCCATCCACATTCAGCGATTGTTTTTTTATGCAACTCGATGGATTGTCCATCGGCAAACAATTGATTCTTTAATTCTTTCTCCTGCAGTTGGCCAGCGAATCCAAGTCTTTCCAATAATCCGAAGACATTTCCTTTTAATTGAAAGTAAGAGACAAGCGACTCTTTTCCTTTGTCTGGCGCTAACCAATTGTCTGAATGTGCTTGTCCAGTCAGGCAAACAATCAGTTGCGAGGACTCCACATAACCGCTTGCGTATTTCGCATATGTTTTTCCAAACTCAAATAAACGAAGGTTCGGAGATTGACGGTTCTGATTTCGTTCGATGTTTTCAAGGAGTCCAAAAAGCAAGGATTGACGCATCACGTCTAAGTCTTGACTTAAGGGATTTAACATGCGAACAGAATGTTCATCCTCCAGTTGTCCCATGCCTAATTGACTCACATAAGTGCTTTTCGTCAAAGAGTTATTCATGACCTCAGAAAATCCTTTTCCCACCAACAACTCAGCTATACTTCGCTGCAACTGATCTTTGTTAATCTTCGGGGAAATAGGTAGGGATAAGTTCCATTTTTCTGGAATCGGGACAAGGTTGAATCCGTAAATTCGTAGGATTTCTTCAATGACATCAGCTTCACGTGTGACATCTACTCGATAAGATGGGATTTCAATGTTTATTTCATCGCCATTCTCCTGTAACACGTGAATATCCAAATCCTCCAAAATGGTAAATATTGAATCTCTATCTATTTGGCATCCAATAAGTTGATTTACTCTACTTAAATGAATAGTTATCTTTTTGTTGCTTGGCATATTTCCGATCCAATCAAACATGTCCATGCCAACTTGACCACCTGAAATTTCTTGAATTAACTGAACACAACGTTGCAAAGCATACATGGTCAACGCTGGATCAACGCCACGTTCGAAACGGAAACTAGCATCTGTATTTAGTCCATGTAAACGTGCAGTTTTTCGAATATTCACCGCGTCAAATAATGCGGATTCAATAAATATTTCTGTCGTTTCATTGGATACTCCAGAGGTGGCTCCGCCTAAAACTCCAGCAATACAAAGTGCTTCATTACCATTGGAAATCATTAATTCCGTTCCAACAAGTTTTCGTTCCACTTGATCTAAGGTAACAATCGTTTCACCTACTTCCGATGTGCGAACGAGCACTTTTCCATTTAACGCTTTGGCGTCGAAAATATGCAGGGGAGTCCCCAATTCACGCATCACAAAATTACTGATGTCTACAAGGTTATTGATCGGATTCAGTCCTACAGAGCGCAACGCTTTTTGCAACCATTCCGGCGAAGGAGCAACGTGAACATTGACCATGCTAGTTCCGCAGTAGCGCAAACAATCTTCTTGGTTTTCAATTTCAACAGTAATGTTGAGGTTTCCGACAGCAACTAATGGACTCACTGTTGGCCATTGAATGGAAAGATTCGCTTTTTGATGAAAATTCAATGCTGCTTTGATGTCTCTCGCAACGCCGATATGTCCCATGGCATCCGCGCGATTTGGTGTTAGTCCAATCTCAATTTGATAATCGTCCGACAAATCAAAGTAAGCGCTAGCGGGCATTCCAACTTCCGTGCTTTCCGGAAGGACAATGATTCCATCGTGGGAATGTCCAATCCCTAATTCGTCCTCTGCGCAAAGCATTCCAAAGGACTCTACGCCACGAATTTTCGCTTTTTTAATGTGAAATGCTTCTCCTGGATTAGGATACAACGTTGTTCCAACAGTCGCAACAACTACTTTTTGTCCAGCGGCCACATTCGGCGCGCCACAAACGATTTGCAGTTCTTCTGTGCCAGTTGTCACAGTTGTTACGTTTAATTTATCGGCATCCGGATGTTTTTCACACGTCAAAACGTGACCAATAACAACCCCTTGCAATCCACCTTCTATCGCTTCGATTTTCTCAATACTCTCTACTTCGAGTCCAGTATCTGTGAGGATTTTACCTAATTCCTCCGGAGCTAAGTCAGTTTGAATGTATTTTTTTAACCAGTTGTATGAAACTTTCATGCCTTGTGTATGCCTTTATTTACAATATGTTGACTTCGCGTTCCAAAGTCACTCCGAACTTGGATTCTATGTCCAAAATAATTTGCGAAGATAAGTTATAGATTTGATTCCCTGTACTTCCTCCGTAATTCACCAAAACCAATGCCTGTAATGTGTGTACGCCATAGGTGTCGATTGTTTTTCCTTTCCATCCAGCTTGTTCAATCAACCATCCCGCAGCTAATTTCCCATGATGTTCATCCACAGGATAAAATGGTGCATTGGGATAATTCAATTTGATCGCGTCGTACACTGCATTCTCTACGATTGGATTCTTGAAGAAACTTCCTGCATTTCCAATTACTTTTGGGTCGGGAAGTTTGGATTGACGAATGGCGATTACCGCATTGCTCACATCGCGAATACCCGGATGGACAATTCCTTTTTTTTCTAATTCCGAGGAAATGGCTCCGTAAGACGTATTCACTTCCGCATTCTTTTTCAATCGAAAAGAAACGTTGCAAATGACGTATTGTCCCTTCACTTGATGTTTGAAAACGCTTTCTCGGTAACCGAATGCGCACGCTTGTTTGTCGAAGGTGTGAATTTCACCACTTTCCAAGTGATAAGCAGTCAACGATTCAAAACAATCCTTGATTTCTACGCCGTAAGCTCCAATGTTTTGCATCGGACTCGCGCCCACACTTCCGGGTATTAAACTCAAGTTTTCCAGTCCACTCAGGTTTAATTCGATGCATTTCAACACAAATTCATGCCATGTTTCTCCAGCGCCTGATTGAACAATGGCAAAATCTTCCGTTTCTGAAGTGACTTCAAAACCATGAATTTCATTTTTTAAAACAAGTCCATGAAAGTCTTTTGTTAAAAGTAGATTACTTCCACCACCTAAAATCAATAAGGGTTCATTCGTTCGTTCGGAAAGTATTGATTGCAGTTCATCTATGGAGGAAAATGCAGCAAAACGATCTGCTTTGACGGAAATGCCAAAAGTATTGTATGGTTTAAGGTCGAAATTTGTTTGAATCATCGCCCTCAAAGTTAAGAATTTTCGGCAATTACGCGTTTGGAGTCCGGCTAGATTTTCGATAGAAATGGAATGCGCTGTTTGACTTCCGTTGTTATCGTTGAAAGTATCCACGATCACCTGGTTTGATTTCATGAAACCATTGGTAATATACTAAATGATGGCTTTTTATGAAACCTTTTTTGCTTTTCGGCCAAGACGATGGTATGTAAATTCGTCCACCTTTTGAAAATGGTACGTTTTCGATACCTGGAACGGCAACTTGCGGAGCGATTCCGTCTTGATAACAAATCGGGTCCGATTCTTTGTTGTCTGCTCGTGCACCATATTGCCAAACTTCATCGAAATACGTCCAGTCGCGTCCCTGTGCACTCGCATTTTCAGGCGACAGAATGAGGATTTTTCCGAATTGAACCTTGGATTTTAGCGCGTCAATCATTCCAAGGGAATAGGCGTATCCCATGCTGTGACAAACGATATCGATTTTTACTTGATCAAGTGGAATGTGATGCTGCGCAAAGTAAGTAAGCAGATTTTCACCAGCAATATGTCCATGGTCGACACGCAATTGAAATCCTTCATGATTCGGTCTTTTATTCAGTACCCATCTACTGCGTTTAGATACCCAACAAAAGCGAGAAAAAAAATAGGACTTCGCAAAATTGAATTCCGTTCGGTGCTGTGAGGTACCAACCGGATGATGTCCATCAAAATACAACGGTTTAACATCCGGAAAACGTTTCACGATGGTGTCGTCAATCGCATACCAGTATCCCGTTGGATCTTTTTCATGCAAGCGGTTATCCGTCGTTTCATGATTGGCTTTTGGTCCGCGATTCCCATTAATGAAAATCAAAAATCGTTGTGTGGTATCGGCTGAAATCATTTGTCCAAAAATTGAAAGATGGCAACAGAAAAAAAGGACGAGGGTAAGGCGTTTATTTTCCATATTGATAAAAAATACCACTGGCAAATGGCGTCCATAAACAAGCGCGTTTGTGACATGACTTTAATCCACGATTAATCCATGAATTGCAGGTCAACATCATGCTGTAGCGATTGTGGGCAGCATAAAAGGCGTCGTTTCCGGTCACTACTTTTTTGTTTTTAGCTGGAATGAAAACGGTATTTCCGTTCTTGTTGATGACTAATTGATTCCGAATGTAACGGACCAATTCTCTGTATTGTTTTTTGGATAAATACAATTGAATAACCGGACGATCACTCAGGATTTCGTAGTGATATGTTGCATGGATGGCCGACGTTCCAAGTCCTGTCATGGCGGAAACTGCCGTATTTAACGTTAAATCTGCCCATTCTGGCGTGTTCATGTAAAAGTTTTTGTCTCCCCAACCGATAGCGATGAGCTTTGTCGTGCTGTCCTTGAATCCAGTGTTCTCGCGTGGAAAGGACTTTGTCCAGTCGATGATGTCCGTTTTTATAGGCAGGACAAAGTCCGTATGAACGCCAGATTTCATTAAGTAAATTTTAATGCTGGATTTTTTTTGGTTCTGTCCCTCAACTGTAATTCGCGATAAAATAAACGAAAGAATAAAGTAGATGCAGAGGTAAGAGAAATGTAGGATGG
>JBEDCT010000141.1:0-3065 GCA_041176665.1 Bacteroidota bacterium
TTGACGAACAGTTTTACGTTCGAATCCTACAAAGAATTGTTGCGGGCATTAGTTGTAGCCGGGAAAACTTCAGGTCCAGATCAACGTGAAGAACTCATCCATTACACGGAGTTGAATGCGAAACGTATGAAACGTATCGAAAAAACAACGATTTTAAAGGAAGAACTAAAAAACCTGATTTCCAGTATTCAAGAACCAATGACTTGGGTGTTAATCAGTGAAGCGTGGTGTGGCGACGCTGCACAAATTGTTCCGGTTCTAGGCAAAATTGCTGCAGAAAGTGAACTGATTGACCTCCAGATTATTTTGCGAGATGAACACCTAGATATCATGGATCAGTATTTGACAAACGGTGGACGTTCCATTCCGAAGTTAATTTGTTTGGATCAAGAAAATCGGGAAATTTTTGTTTGGGGTCCAAGACCTGCTGCCATTCAACAGGTTGTCAACGACACCAAAGCGGAAGGAATCACCGATCACGCGGTATTGGTAGAACGTATTCAATATGCGTACAATGAGGATCAAACGCATTCGATCCAACAAGAAATATCCGACATTCTCACAAATCTGTAATCGTCCTTAATGAAAAAGCCGATCATTACTGACCGGCTTCTCACTTATTTTTTTGGACTTTTATAAAGTGCCTCTATTTTCTTGTTCTCTCTCAATCGATTCGAACAAGGCTTTAAAGTTTCCTTTACCGAATGACTGTGCGCCTTTTCGTTGAATGATTTCGAAGAACATAGTCGGACGATCCACTACTGGTTTCGTGAACAATTGCAATAAGTATCCTTCTTCGTCACGGTCGATTAAGATTCCGTGTTGCTTCAACACTTCCACATCTTCTTCGATATCCCCTACTCGCTCGAGTAAGTCATCGTAATAGGTGTCTGGCACATACAAGAATTCCACACCACGGTCGCGCATCGCTGAAACCGTTGCTACGATATCATTTGTGGCAACAGCAATGTGTTGAACACCTGCTCCATTATAAAAATCAATGTATTCTTCAATCTGCGATTTCTTCTTTCCTTCAGCTGGTTCGTTGATTGGGAATTTGATGCGTCCGTTGCCGTTTGACATTACTTTGGACATCAAAGCGGTATATTCTGTAGAGATATCGTTGTCGTCGAAGGAAATGATTTGTGCAAAGCCCATTACTTTTTTATAGAACTCACACCACGTATTCATTTCATTCCAGTCCACATTCCCCACCATGTGGTCGATGAATTTTAAGCCTGTTGGTTCCGGATTGTAATGCGATTCCCATTTACGGTATCCCGGTAGGAAAAGTCCTCGGTAGTTTTTACGTTCCACAAAAATGTGAACCGTTTCACCGTAGGTGTAAATTCCAGAACGGATCACTTGTCCATTTTCATCTTCCTCACATGTAGGCTCCATGAATGGTCTCGCGCCACGCTTGGTTGTTTCTTCAAATGCTTTAGTCGCATCCTCCACCCAAAGTGCAATCACTTTTACACCATCACCGTGTTTTTGGAGGTGTTCATTGATTGGACTATCGGAAGTTAGAGGTGTCGTTAAGACCAAACGAATTTTATCTTGTTTCAACACATAAGAAACTCGGTCTTTCAATCCCGTCTCCAATCCAGCGTATGCCTCCGATTGAAATCCAAAGGCAGTTTTGTAATAAACCGCAGATTGTTTTGCGTTTCCGACGTATAATTCTACGTAATCAGTTCCAAGTAGTGGAAGAAAATCCTCCGCCTCTGGAAATAACTTTTCTAAACTGTATTCTACGTTCTGTAGATCTTTTAAATTTTTAATTTCTGCTGACATAATGTGTAATTCTTTGCAATATTATCGAAAATTCGGGACTTAGTGCATCCAAGATTTTACGTATTCAGGTAATTCCATTTCCATTGCGCGTTTTGTCAATTTTAATGGTTTAAAGGTATCAATCATCACCGCTAATTCCTGCGTTTCAGTTTTACCAATAGAACGTTCATATGCTCCCGGGTGCGGTCCGTGTGGGATTCCAGATGGATGCAAGGTGATTTGTCCCTTTTCGATGTTGTTTCGACTCATAAAATCGCCATCTACGTAGTACAATACCTCATCGGAGTCAATGTTACTATGGTTGTAAGGCGATGGAATAGAATCAGGATGGTAATCGTACAAGCGAGGAACAAATGAGCAAATAACAAAGGCACTCGTTTCAAAAGTCTGGTGAATTGGCGGTGGTAAATGCACGCGTCCAGTAATTGGTTCAAAGTCGTGAATCGAAAAAGCATACGGAAAATTGTAGCCATCCCAACCTACGACATTAAATGGATGATGCGCATAAACATAGTCGTAAAGGACATCTTGTTTTTTGATACGAATCAAGAAATCTCCTTCTTCGTTGTGCGTTTCCAGTTCATGTGGGCGACGTAAATCTCGTTCACAGAACGGTGAGTGCTCCAATAATTGTCCGAACCAATTTCGGTATCTTTTCGGTGTGTAAACCGGATGAAACGACTGTATCACCAATAAGCGATTATCGCTATCATTGAATTCCATTTGATAAATCATTCCACGAGGAATAACCAAATAGTCTCCATAACTAAAATCGATGTTCCCAAGTTGGGTTCTTAATTTTCCGGATCCACGGTGAATAAAAATGACTTCATCCGCATCGGCGTTTTTATAAAAATAATCGGACATTGATTTTGATGGAGCTGCTAGTTCGATGTAGACATCGCTATTCACTAAAACAGGAACTCGGCTTTCCACGTAATCTTCGTTGGGTTGTAAATCATAACCACGAAAACTGCGCATCAACATGTTTTTCTCAATGGCAATCTCTGGCGTAATATCTTTTTGGCCAAGAATTTCCTTTACAACGGTTGGCGGTTGAATATGGTATAAAAGCGAGGACATCCCGTCAAATCCAACTGTCCCAAACAACTGTTCATGATACAACTCACCATTTTCTTGACGAAACACGGTGTGTCGTTTGTGTGGAATTTTCCCTAATTGATGATAAAAAGGCATACTTATTATTTATGTTGATTAAAACAATGCGTCTAAAATTAGTTAAAAAGATGATTTACCCACAAAACTAA
>JBEDCT010000142.1:0-6876 GCA_041176665.1 Bacteroidota bacterium
CATTTTCGTACAGTCTATTTATTAAAAAATTCATCTTCATCTATGTTATTACCATGCCACTTGCTTTCGTTGAGTTGTTTGGATATTACTCTGCATTTATATCAACTTTTGTCTTTTATGCACTCGTGAGTATGGAAGTATTGGCAGAAGAAATTGAAGATCCATTCGGAACGGATGAAAATGATTTGCCAACAGATGCGCTCAGCGACACGATTCAACAAAACACATCCGAACTTCTTCAAAACAAAAAAAGCGCCTAGAGGCGCTTTTATTTTAATGTATGTAGAATTATTTTTCTTCTTTTTCTTCGAAGATACGTTTCGGACGTAATTGCTCGAATAAACCAAGCGTTAACCAATAAGGAAGGATGAATCCTAATAAGAATAAAAGCATCCAAAATGCCATCCCACCAATTAAAAGAAACAATACAATGCCGAAAGTGCTCATCTTCTATTATTTTTGTGTTTGAATACATTTCAAAATTAAACAATTTAATTTACAATACACTAAAAAATGGAATTTAGGATCGAAAAAGACACGATGGGCGAGGTAAATGTTCCAGCACATCGTTATTGGGGAGCACAGACAGAACGTTCTAGAAATAACTTTAAAATTGGACCAGAAGGATCCATGCCAACGGAAATAATTCATGCATTCGCCTATTTAAAAAAAGCCGCTGCTCATGCGAATCATGACCTCGGTGTACTTTCTTTAGAAAAAAGAGACCTTATTTCAAAAGTTTGTGACGAAGTCTTGACCGGACAACACGATGGAGAGTTTCCTTTGGTTATATGGCAAACTGGTTCAGGTACGCAATCCAATATGAATTGTAATGAAGTAATTGCGAATCGTGGACATGTACTTCAAGGCGGGAATTTACTGGACGACGAAAAAGTGCTTAATCCAAATGACGATGTAAATAAATCTCAATCATCCAATGACACGTATCCAACCGCTATGCACATTGCAGCATACAAAATGACCGTGGAAACAACTTTGCCAGGATTAATGCACTTGAGAGCTGCACTACAAACCAAAGTAGAAGCATTCAAAGACATCGTGAAAACTGGAAGAACGCATTTTATGGATGCAACTCCTCTCACACTTGGACAAGAATTTAGTGGATATGTAGCACAAATAGATTATTCCATGCGCGCTATTAACAACGCACTTGTCGTAGTAGGAGAACTAGCGTTAGGTGGTACAGCTGTTGGAACAGGATTAAACACGCCGAAAGGATACGATGTACTTGTCGCGAAAAAAATCGCGGAGTTTACAGGACTTCCATTTGTTACCGCAAAAAATAAATTTGAGGCTCTTGCTGCTCATGATGCCATGGTTGAATTATCTGGTGCATTGAAAAGATCGGCCGTTTCTTTGATGAAAATCGCCAACGACATTCGTATGTTGTCCTCTGGACCAAGATGTGGAATTGGAGAAATTATCATTCCAGACAACGAACCTGGATCATCTATTATGCCAGGAAAAGTAAATCCAACTCAACCGGAAGCGCTTACAATGGTTTGCGCACAAGTGATGGGTAATGATGTAACCGTTTCCATCGCTGGATCTAACGGACATTTTGAATTAAACGTTTTCAAACCAGTTATTGCAGCAAATGTCCTTCAGTCAGCTCGCTTAATCGGTGACGCATGTGTTTCCTTTACCGATAATTGTGCTGCTGGAATTGAAGCAAATTTGCCGGTTGTGAAAAAACACCTAGACAACTCGTTAATGTTGGTCACTGCACTGAATACGAAAATTGGCTATTACAAAGCAGCAGAAATTGCAAAGTATGCGCATAAAAACGGAACAACGTTGAAAGAGGCAGCTGTTGGACTTGGACACGTTACCTCAGAAGAATATGACGAGTACGTTGATCCATCTAAAATGATTGGCTCATTGGACTAATCATTGATCAACTTAGAAAACTTAGCGGTGGGTATTTCTCACCGCTTTTTTTATGATAAAACAGTACATTTGACAGTCATAATTTACATAGATGAGAAGGACAAAACATGATTGGATTGCTTTAGTTTCTTTACTGCTGGCATTTTGGTTCTTGTTAACCGGAACCGTTTGGGTATGGGGCGCGGCATTAATTATTGCTTATCCTTTTGGATTGATTAGCTTCATTCTTTGGTGTTTTTTTCTGGAAGGAGAACGAAAACAAAGTAAGCTTATTCCCAGTATTCTGGCTTTTGGTTTTATCTTATCATTATTGGTTCTCATCTTTACTTGGTTAAGCTAATCGCTCTGACTATTCCCGAAAAATTGCGTAATTTTGTGGTGTAAAAATGTACCTATGTCAAAAATTAAAGTTGCCAATCCAGTAGTAGAGTTAGATGGGGATGAAATGACCCGCATTATTTGGAAATTCATTAAAGACAAATTAATCCTTCCTTATTTAGATCTTGATATTAAATATTATGATTTAGGGATTGAAAAACGCGATGACACCAATGATCAAATTACCATTGACGCCGCAGAAGCAATTAAACAATATAAAGTAGGAATTAAATGTGCTACCATCACACCAGATGAAGCGCGTGTAAAAGAATTCAACTTGAAATCCATGTGGAAATCTCCAAATGGAACCATTCGTAATATTCTTGACGGAACTGTTTTCCGTGAGCCTATTGTGATGCAAAATGTTCCTCGTTTGGTGACAAACTGGACCGCTCCGATCATCGTTGGTCGTCACGCTTTTGGAGATCAATACCGTGCAACAGATGCGGTTTTCAAAGGAAAAGGAAAATTAACAATGACCTTTACTCCGGAAGATGGTGGTGAAGTACAAAACTTTGAAGTATACAATTTCAAAGGTGATGGTGTTGGAATGGCAATGTACAATACAGATGATTCCATTCGTGGCTTTGCTTATTCTTGTTTCAACATGGCGCTAGCTAAAAAATGGCCCCTTTACTTGTCCACAAAAAACACCATCTTGAAAAAATACGATGGCCGTTTCAAAGATATTTTTGAAGAAATTTACCAAAGCGAATTCAAAGCGAAATACGAAGAAGCTGGAATCGTCTACGAGCACCGTTTGATTGATGATATGGTTGCTTCAGCATTGAAATGGAATGGAAATTTCGTTTGGGCGTGTAAAAACTATGATGGTGATGTTCAGTCGGACACAGTGGCTCAAGGATTTGGATCTTTAGGTCTGATGACATCGGTGCTAATTACGCCTGATGGAGAAGTCATGGAAGCAGAAGCAGCACACGGAACAGTAACACGTCACTACAGAGATTACCAAGCTGGAAAACAAACGTCGACAAATCCAATTGCATCGATTTTTGCTTGGACAAGAGGTCTGGCATTTAGAGGTAAATTAGATAACAACCAAGATTTAATTGATTTCTGTCTTTCATTAGAACGTGTTTGTATAGAAACCGTTGAATCAGGAATTATGACAAAAGATCTTGCCGTTTGTATTCACGGAAATAAGGTAAGTCATGGTGATCATTACGTATACACAGAAGAATTTTTAGATGCCTTAGACAAGGGCCTAAAAGCAAAAATGAACTAAACTAATTGAGGGGGCTTCGGCCCCCTTTTTTGTGCCTTTTGTTTTCAATACAAAAAAGATTTGCTAAAATCTTTTACCTTCGTTTCGTGAAATCACCCATCATGAAATATATTCTTTTTTTACTCCCTATTTTTATTTGGTCGTGTAAATCCATTGATATACCCGAGCCTATCGTGGAACAGGTGGACCCACCTATACCAACTCTTCCCTTGTCTCAAATAAATGTGCCCATAGAAATTGACTTACAAAGTCAACTGAAAAACGTCGAAAAGTCTTTACCGAAAAGTTTTGAAGGTAAACAAGAACAATGCGAAGGCGTTAGCTTTGCTTATAAATTTATTCGTGAACCAATCGATTTCCAGCTAAAGAAAACAAGTTTATACTATGAGGTGGATGGGAAGTTTGAATTAAAGTTAAATTATTGTCCAAAATGCCACAGTTTGTGGGATGAAAATGGTTCCTGCACCGTTCCCCGAATCTCTGCAAGTTGCGGTGTCGGTGAACCCATGCGAAGAGTGAAGGTTGGATACAACACGAATGTTTCAATTAGTGATTCATACTCGTTTAACACCGAGACCAAACTGAAAGTATTCGATGTGCTTGATCCGTGTGAAATCACCGTTTTCAAGTATGACGCAACATCACAAGTGGAAAAGCAAGTAAAAAGTCAATTGCAATCCTTAGAACGGGATATAGATAAACAAATAGAATCGGTTGACATTCGCTCTTCAATTAAAGATGTCTGGCGTCAATTAGAGGAGCCAATGGACTTGAGTGGATATGGATTTCTTTATTTGAAGCCGAAAAGCATGTCGCTTAGTCCTGTCACATTTGATGCTACAAATAAACGAGCAGAATTGACTGCAGAATTGACCGCAGAACCATATATTACAACGAATAAAGAACAAACGTATTATAGTGATTTACCCAAACAGGCTAAATACACAAAAGGAAATGGCTATGCATTGAATATCCTCGTTAAAGCTTCCTATGATTCCATTAATAAACTAATGAACAAGGATTTAATGGGATATAAAATGCCTTTTAATGGAAAAGAAATCATTGTTGACTCGCTGCATATTTTAGGCAATCAAGAACAAAAGTTGATTATTCAAGTGTATTTTTCGGGATCAAAAAAAGGGGTTTTTTTCCTTGTTGGAACGCCCTTGATTACAGAAGACCAGTTTTTTATTTTAACGAACTTAGAATATGATTTGAACTCTAAAAGTGTTCTATTGAAAACAGCGAAATGGATGTTTGATAAACGGATTTTAGAAGAGTTGAATAAATCAGCAAAATATGATTTGAATCCCTTACTCTCTGAAACTAAAAACACCATTACACAACAATTAAATTCCAAACTTGACGAAGGGGTTTTTCTATCAGGAACAGTAGATCGTCTAACCGTTTCAGGTATTCAATTAGGTGCCGCAGGATTTTTTCTTACAACCGAAGTTTCCGGCAACTTGAAACTAAAGATGAAATGATGCGTTAAACGCACGGTGCGAAGTTTTTTGATTCTTTTATTTTCTCCACTGCTTGCTTTTACTCAGCAACGCGATTTCTCCGCCTGTGAAAATGCATTAAGCGTCGTTCCTAGTGGGAAATATACCGTTTCTTTTTTGGGTAAAAAAGGACTTATTCCAAGTGAAGGTGTCTTTCAACACGCAAAAAACCCAAGTAAAAATCAAGTATGGTTGGACTTCACAACGAGTCAAAAAGGAAGTTTGAATATTTCGTTTTTACATCAAAATCAAGCCATCCAACTATTGATTTTAAAGGAAAAAGAAGTGGATTTATGTTCCGCTCTTCAAGAACAGAATTTACAGGTTATTATCGAACGTTCGATTGATTCTCTCGTCAATTTAGAAACGGAGCTCAACGTAAATGAGAACGAACACTATTTCATTGTACTACTGGGCACTGAAAAATCCAAACAATCCATCACGTGCCAGTTTAGCTTTCTGTTGGATGAAGAAATAAAAAATAAGTCCTGGCCACTGAACCTTGTATACAATGAGTCCATTCCAATATATCATCTACTTATTCGCGACAAAGTTTCCATGAATCCAATTGAAGCGAGAATCGTTCTGCAAGGATCAAATGAAATCAATGGAATTTATCGCGCAAGTGATTTGGATTTGAATTTGGCTAAAAAAGTAAAAGGTGGATTATTGAGAGTGGATGCAGAGGGGTATTTATCAGCGGACTTTGAAAACACAAACATTCCCATCAGTGGAAATTTTCACGATACGATTTGGTTAAATCCTATAAAAGAAGGAATGTTGGCTGAATTAGACGACGTCTACTTTTCCGCCGGACTTGCAACTGTTTTAGAAGAATCTTATCCAAAATTGAAGCGTTTGAGGGATTTTTTAATTTTAAATCCTACGGTTTCCATTGAAGTTCACGGACATGTAAACGAGGATAATGACAAGGATATTGTTTCCATGAAATTATCAAAAAAACGCGCGCAAAAAGTAGTTGACTACTTAGTAGAAGGCGGCATTGATCCGAAAAGGTTAACTGCAATTGGATTCGGAAACACCAAGCCCATTTTTAAAGACCCTCAATCCGAAGAAGAAAAAGAAGCAAATAGACGAGTGGAAATCCTAATTAGTACAAATTAACAAGGTATTTTATCAATTCTATTTTGATGTCTTCCTCCCTCAAATGCTGTATGTAAAAAAGCATTTACCATTTCTATGGCAAGCTCTTCAGAAACAAAACGGGCAGGGATAGCAATGATGTTTGCATCATTATGCGAACGTGCTAATTTAGCTATTTCTGTTTCCCAGCACAATGCGCTTCGTATTCCCGCATGTTTATTGGCGGTCATATTGATTCCGTTACCAGAACCACATAACAGTATTCCGATCATTCCTGGATTCTCTTCTACCATAGAAGCAACAGGGTGTGCATAATCTGGATAATCGATGCTTTCTTCTGAATAACATCCAAAATCTTTTACTTCCATTCCCTTATCTGTTAAGTGTTTAACAATAAGTTCCTTTGTTTTAAATCCGGCGTGGTCACATGCAATGGGAATAATCATAGCGTATCTTCATTTTACATACAAAGGTAATCACTATTAACAAATAGGGTTAGTTATTCACTTTAATGATGCATAGGATTTATAAAAGGCTAGTAATTACTAGGTTTTTGGTTTTTAGTTGTTCACCACTTTATGAATGAAAATGTTAATAGCTGTGTATAACCACTTATAACTTTTACTTGCAAAATTCACATGTTATTTCGATTGCACCTTTTTTTTAAATAGACACGAAAAGTTTGGCTTTGTTATACAGAGATATCCATGCTGTTATGCACTTTATTAAATG
>JBEDCT010000143.1:0-13473 GCA_041176665.1 Bacteroidota bacterium
CACATCGTTTGCAAAGGAAACAGTTCCATTGCATGTTGGTATTTGGGAGAATGGTGTTTTTTCTTTTGTGCACGAGCTTGCAAAGAAAAGGGAACAAACGGTAATAAAGAGGATTCGATTCATTTTTGAGTATCTAATTGATGAAAAGTAAAAAACATAAGCATTGGCAAAAAGTGCAGTGGAATAACGAATCCTGGATAGAATTCGGAAGCGTCCACATAAACTCGCTCCGTTATTGGGTATAAAATGCTGACAAATGTCCCGATGGAAAACGTTAATCCAAACCAAAACGTTGGGTTTTGTTTCACTATCCTAATAAATGCTAGGTGAACATAAAACAAAATCAAGGTAAACGAAATGAGTCCAAAAGCGACTTTCCAAATCGGTAACACTGCCGAGAAATCAAAGAGCCATTCATAATAAGAATAAACGTAAAGGACTCCCAACAAACTCGCACAAAGAGCACTTGTTAAAGCAATCTTTACATTCATTTCTTATTTTTTAACGGGTACTTGAAACGAAACTTTCATTAAATCCGGAACAATTTCACTTTTTTTCCCGACTTTAAATTCAATGCGATTTACGTTAAATGTACCTTTAAAAGAAAGTTGATCGCCATTCTTCGTGTAAGTTGCCGGAATCGTGTATTGTTTGGTGATTCCTTTGATAGTCAGATCTCCAAAAATGCTCAACTCTGCTCCTTTTTTCGTCACTTTAGTGGATTTGAATTTAGCAAAGGGGAATTTAGTTGCGTCGAACCATTCGGCAGTTTGAGATTTTTTGTTCATCATTCCATTTCCAGTAGAGATTGACTTGACGTCAATTTTCAAATTGAATTGTGTCGCTTCAATATTCGCTTCGTCAAATTCAACAGTGCCGTCCATCGTTTTGAAAGAACCAGACGGATCCTTGCTCTTAAAATCAATGGCATACCCATCTGTTACTTCGTAATGTGCACTTGGCATCCAAGCCAAAGATGTGGAAAGCGCCGTTAAAGCAACAAGTCCAATTGTGGAGATTGATTTTTTCATTTTTATTAGCTATTTATTTTTCGTTCGAAAATTTACGACTCACACTAAATCCAAAGCGAAATTGACCTTTGCTCCAACTTTGGAAGGTATACGGTATGAATTGTGTTTCTCCAAGTCCGGCAGCGTTTGTGAAATTGATGGTAAAATTATGTCCGAATGTAAACCATTCTAAAGCGATTCCCATCGAGTTTTTGTAGCCTGCTGTTCCATCTATTCTTGTGTCAGAAGGTCTAAATCCATTTGGAAAAGCGTAATAATATTCACCAATCAAGGCAAATCGACTCGTTAATTTTACGCGAAAAGCTCCTCCAACGGCAAACAAATCATTGATGTCATCTGCTGCTACATAATTTCGGTGCACATAGGTAGGCATGATGGCGATGGAAGCCTTGTCTCCAAAATGTCGCGCTATGTTCACTTGCGTAAAGTAGGAAAATCGATGAGCGACTTTTGGAAAGCTATTCACTTGTGAGATATCCGAAGAAGCTGTCATGTAGGTAAACGTTGACCCACCAATGACCGCCATGGATACAGGCATTTTGTTTTTCTTTTGGGTTAAGACTCTGTACTTCGCAAATCCATCTAATAAAGATCGGTAAGGAGCTCCTGTTCCTTTGCAGCGTCCAAATCCAATCATGATTTTATCTGTTACGCCGTATTCCAATGCGATGCGCATGTCTGAAAGCATGTCAAAACCAAACATGTTTTGAACTCCGCCATTCGTTCCTGCGATGTCGCCGAATCGGTGTTCAATGCGAAAATCTGTGATTCCTTTAGCAATGGTTTCCACTGAATGACCAGAAACAATGCGAGTGGATGCAAAAGTGATTGGCTCCTCTTCTGCATAGACCTCATCAATGGTGTCTTGCCCAAAACTTGTTTGAATTGAAGCGGAAAAAATAAGTAAGATAAGTAGTGCTCTGTTCATATTAGCAATGTTTATTATAAAAGATGGAAAAACTTCTGTTTTTAACAAAATTAACAAGTTGAAGTTATCTGTTTTTTCGTTTTTCAGATAGCCATTTCGGCACCTTTTCTTCCTTTGCAGCATCCTCACCTAATAGTTTTTCAATTAAGTCTGGACGTTTCGCTTTTGTCAATCGTTGTCTGATCCAATCTTTGTTTTCACGTTTGTACCAGAAGAAGAATCGGTTTTGATTTAACTTTTCCTCTCTTGTTTTTACCGTTTTGATTGGCTTCAACGTATATGGATGTAATCCCGTGTAATAAATGACCTCGGCAACGGTCATTGGCGTTGGTGTAAAATCTTGTACTTGCTCCAATTGGAATCCCATGTCCTTCGTTTCCGCTGCAAGATTTGCCATATCCTCTTCCTCACATCCAGGATGGGAAGAAATAAAATAAGGCATCAACTGTTGTTTCAATCCATGTTTTTCAGAGATTTTATCGTATTTCTCTTTGAATTTATGGAAGTACTTAAAGGATGGTTTCCGCATGACACGAAGGGTTGCATCTGAAGTATGTTCAGGCGCTACTTTTAATCGTCCACTTACGTGACGCGTAATGACTTGTTCAATGTACCTGTCGTGATTGCCGTCCTCGTTGTTTTTATTAAAGTCATCCACCAATAAATCGTAACGGATTCCAGATCCAACAAAAGCCTTTTTCACTTTAGGATGGCTATCGATTTTCTGATACAACTTCGTCATTTGCTCATGCGAAGTATCCAAGTTATTGCAAATTACTGGGTGGATGCAACTAGGGGAAACGCATTTTGCACAAATGGCTTCATCCTTCCCTTTCATTTTATACATGTTAGCAGATGGTCCACCGATGTCCGAAATATAGCCACGGAAATCCGGATGATTCACTAATTGTTCCAATTCTCCCAAAATAGACTTTTCACTGCGTGAAGCGATGAACTTCCCTTGGTGAGCAGAAATGGTACAGAAACTACATCCACCGAAGCAACCGCGGTGCATGTTGATGGAGAATTTGATCATGTCGAAGGCTGGAATTGCTCCTCTCTTCTTGTATTTCGGGTGTGGTAATCGTGTGTACGGTAAGTCAAAACTTTGATCAATTTCATTTTCCGTCATCGTTTTAAACGGTGGATTGATCACCAACGTTTGATCGCCAACATGTTGAATGATGCGATTGGCCTCCCATTTATTGGACTCTACTTCCACAATTTTGAAGTTTGTGGCATATTGAATCTTATCGACCAAACATGTTTCATGACTAGCCAATTCGACAGTTTCCCAATTTTTATTTCTTGGCAATTCGTCCGACTGTGGATGTAAAAACGCAACTTGATTGATGGTTTTCGCTTGGTGAAATGGAACACCTCTTTTCATGAGTTTCAGAAGCGTTCTCAAGGGCTGATCTCCCATTCCGTATACCAATAAATCGGCTTCGGAGTCCACCAAGATGGAAGGCATCAACTCATCTTTCCAATAATCGTAATGGGTGACGCGACGCAAGGATGCTTCGATTCCACCGAGTACCACTGGAACATCGGGGTAAATGGATTTTAAGATTTTACTGTATACTGTTGATGCGTAATCTGGACGAAATCCAGCTTGTCCGCCTGGTGTATAGGCATCTGTTGACCGCAAACGTTTATTTGCCGTGTAATGATTGACCATGGAATCCATACATCCGGCAGTCACGCCAAAAAACAGCCTTGGTTTTCCTAACTTTTTAAAATCGCGCAAATCATCTTGCCAATTGGGTTGTGCAACGATTCCGATTCGGAGTCCTTCATCCTCAATAATACGAGAAATAACGGCTGTTCCAAAACTTGGGTGATCGACATACGCGTCTCCCGATATTAAAATCACATCAAACTCCTCCCAACCGCGCTTTTCCGCTTCTTTGTGGGACATTGGAATCCAATCAGAAATTGGTCTTTCTATACTCATGGTTCAAAATTACGCATTAAACACAGGATAGTTTCATAAATGAAATCTATTCAGATATAAGAACAATTCAACACACGAACTTGTTTAATGATTAAATTTGTCTTTTACTATTCAACATCTAAAAACAAAAATATGTCATTTGAATTGCCAACTTTACCTTATGCATATGATGCATTAGAGCCACACATCGACGCGCGTACGATGGAAATTCACCACACGAAACACCATCAGGCTTACATTACCAATCTAAACAATGCCATTGCAGGAACAGATTTGGAAGGAAAATCCATTGAAGAAATCCTGAAAGTATGTAAAGACATGCCTGCTGTTAGAAATAACGGAGGTGGATTCTGGAACCACAATTTGTTTTGGGAATGTATGTCACCAAATGGCGGTGGATTACCAACAGGAGATTTAGCGAATGCTATCAATGATGCTTTTGGTTCGTTTGAAAACTTCCAAGCAGAATTTACAAAAGCAGGAATGACTCGTTTTGGTTCAGGTTGGGCTTGGTTGTGTGTAACGAATGGAAAATTAGAAATCTGCTCGACAGCAAACCAAGACAATCCAGTGATGGGTGAAGGTTGCCAAGGAACAGCGATTCTTGCTTTGGATGTTTGGGAGCACGCATACTATTTAAATTACCAAAACAAAAGACCGGATTACATTCAGTCGTTTTTCCATGTCATAAATTGGGATTTTGTAGCAGGTAAATTTGCGGCAGCGAAAGGATAATTAGACCATATTAGATAGGAAAAGGGAAGCAAATTGTTTCCCTTTTTTTTTGATTTCGAATGACCTCATCGACCTTCCTGCATCAATGTTATGTTTACATTAACAAAGGTTCATTCTGTTGAGAAAATCTATTAATCCGTTTACATTTGTCCCAACAATTACGCATTATGGCAGGTATTTTAAGTTATTTTTTACCAAAGGATAAAGTTTTTTATTCTTTATTTGAACAAGCAAGTGACAATCTAGAGGCAATCGCTAAAAAATTGGTGCAGGTAGTACAAGAGCCTGATTTCGGTAAACGCGCAGCCTACATTTCAGAGATGCAAGACATCGAGCATCAAAATGATAATGTTACGCATAATATTTTTATTGAATTAGGAAAAAACTTTATCACACCGTTTGACCGTGAAGACATTCATAGTTTAGCGTCGGCGTTGGATGATATTGCAGATTACATCTATGCTTCAGGTAAGAAAATCAACTTCTATAACATTGACCCAATCTCTGATCAAGGCATTCAAAAAACCGCAGAAGCTATTTTACATGCTGTTACGGCAGTAAAAGAAGCAGTGATGGAATTGCGCAATTTGAAAAACACACAGAAAATCATTGAGTGTGTGATTAAGATCAATAGCATTGAAAACAATGCCGATAACATTTTCGACCAGAGTATAGAAAATTTGTTTAATTCAGATGTCGATGCAAAAGAATTAATCAAACGTCGCGAATTGTATCAAGTAATGGAAATCGCTACAGATAAATGCGAAGATGCAGGGAATGTCATCGAATCCATTGTAGTAAAATACGCATAATTTTCTTGTAGACCCCAGCTTATGTTTACTCTTTTAATCGTTGTTGTTGTCATCGCGCTCTTGTTCGACCTAGTGAATGGATTTCACGATGCAGCAAACTCCATTGCAACCGTGGTTTCCACAAAAGTATTAACTCCTTTCCAAGCGGTCCTTTGGGCAGCGGCATTTAACATTATCGCTTTTTGGGTTTTTGACATGAGCGTTGGTAATACGGTAGCGAAAACGGTAGACAGCAATGCCATTGACCTTTGGGTGATTCTCGCAGGATTATTAGCCGCTACATTTTGGAATTTATTGACTTGGTGGTTGGGTATACCTTCTTCTTCTTCACACACACTCATCGGTGGATTTGCTGGAGCGGCAGTAGCTCACGCAGGATTCGGTGTGATTGATTCTGGTGAAATTCTAAAAGTCATTTTATTTATTTTCCTTGCGCCGTTTATTGGTGGATTTATCGCTTATCTCATTGCTGTTGTCACCATCAGTCGCTCGTTTTGGAAAAAAATGTTGGTCATTCTAGGATTATCAGCTGTTACGGTCATGTTTATGCAATACATGATTACCTATATTGACATGAAACCAATCATGCTTTACATTGTGATTGGCATGATCACTATTTTTATTCTGGTATACATTTGGTTCGAACTTGTTCATGGTAAAAAACCATCCGCGATAAAGGAAGCGAATATGCACAAAAGACTTCAACTTCTTTCCTCTGCAGCGTTTTCACTCGGACATGGTGGTGCTGACTCGCAGAAAGTAATGGGTATTATTTGTGCTGCCTTATTGGTGTATGGAAACATGGGACGCCAAGGTAAATTAGATCAGTCCGTTCCTAAAGATTTACAGATCACGGAATTGATGCAAATCGAATTCCATACGTCTGAGGATAAATTGGAGAAATTCAAGCCAGAAGTGGCGAAATTTGATAGCACCGTTTATTTCATGGAGAACAAAGAAATCATTGATGCCTCATCAGGTATGGTGGTTTACGACAAAAAGGGAATGCTGACAAAAGCGTATGCAAAAAATCAAATTCCAAGCTTCAAAGAAATCGAAGATAGTTTAACTAAAATTCAAGTCTACACCATTGGAGATGCCCTTTGTGATGCATCAACAAATGACACGGTTTTCACCAAAAAGACCTTGAACACAAAATACGCTTATGCGGGAATCTTCGGAAATTATGTTAATGAAGCGACAGGCGAATTAAAAGAAGGATATAAAATAAAAACAAAAGTTCACTCTGAAACAATGCCGTTCTGGATTGCTTTCGGATGTTACTTAATGATTGGAATTGGGACCTTAATGGGTGGATGGAAGATCGTTAAAACCATGGGAACTAAGATTACGAAGGTCACGCCGTTGGAAGGTGTTTGCGCCGAAACAGCAGGGGCATTGACCCTGTTTACCGTATCTCAGTTTGGAATCCCTGTTTCAACGACACACACCATTACTGGTTCAATTATTGGGGTTGGTGCTACCAAACGCCTTAGCGCAGTTCGCTGGGGTGTGACCATCAACCTATTATGGGCGTGGATTCTTACCATTCCTGTGAGTGCTGGATTAGCAGCTATTTTTTACTATTTGATTGTTTGGTTGCGTTAAGCTCTTCACCAGAACATTTTTAAAGCCATCGATTTGATGGCTTTTTTTGTTTTCATGAAGATTTGTTTTGAGTTAAAAATATATTAACTTTATCCCGAATCATTATAAAAAAATCAACTATGAGAAAATTATTACTTACTATTAGTGCTGTGGCATTGACGTTTATGTCAAATGCTCAAGTAATTGTAGCGGGGGTTTCTCCGCAGTCAATTGTAGCAAATTACACGCATACATGGGCTGATCCAGCTGGCGGATGGGGAACACCTGACTTCAATATTCCTGGAACGTATGTTCAAGACACCTTGATGTTGGTGGACGATGGAAGTCAAGGAACAAACGCACAAGGTCACCCAATTGCACAAGAAGGATGTAATCCGTTAATCAACAACCTTACAGGTAAAATTGCGGTGATTTACCGTAATACATGTGAATTCGGTGCGAAAGCATTGAATGCTCAAAATGCAGGAGCTGTTGCTGTGATCATTATTAACCGCGATCCAGAAGTAATTGCAATGGGATCTGGTGCAAGTGGTGCATCTGTAACGATTCCTGTTGTCATGATCCAAAATACGGACGGTGCTGCAATTGTGAGTCAAATGGCAAGTGGTGCAGTTGTGATGTTCCTTGGAAACAAAACAGGTTTGTATGCGAACGATGGTGGAATCTCCCCAAAAGCGGCTTTACTTCCAAAACAAGCAATCGTTCCATCGCTTATCGCTCAAAATGGTACGGAATTTAATTTTGACTTAGGAGCACGCGTTTTCAATTACGGAAACCAAGCACAAGCAACTGTATCTTTAAACGCTAAAATCACGAATCCATCTGGAGCAATAGTTTACGATAACAACGTTACGGGATTGTCAATCGCTGCTGGTGATAGTACTGATGTGTACCCTGGTGGAGCATCAACATTACCTCAGTTCTCTCTGGCTACTTATCCTGCTGGAACTTATACAGTGACTTACACCGTTGGTTTAGGTGTTGCAGACGATTACGATGCAGATAACATTTTAACATCAACATTTACGATTTCTGATTCATTGTATTCTTACGGACAAGCTGATGCTACAACTGGATTACCATCAGGAGGTAACTACTACCGTCCAGGAACAAATAACCAAACATTCTCAGCATGTTCAGTGATCAATGATCCAAATGCTAGCCGAATGAGTGTGGAAGGAATTTACTTTGCTGCAACAACAAGTACTGCATCGGCAGTTTTGTTAACAGGTGAAGAAATGGCATTATACCTTTACAAATGGGAAGATGCATTTGCTGACTTAAACGATGCGAATTTAGGATTCACAACGTTAACAGAAGTAGCTTCTGGATTCTACTACTACCCTGGAGACCTTCAAGGTGAAACAGTTTACGGCGCATTCAGTACACCTGCTAACTTAGAAGACAATCAGCGCTATTTGGCATGTGTTCAAACAGTAAACTTAAGTTTATACATTGGACATGAGAACAAAACAGACTACACTTGGAACGCGGATTACTACTTGCAACCAATGAGTCCTAACGAAAGTGACGGTACTTATTTTGCTGTTGGATTTGGTTCAGATGTACCAAGCTCTATCGCAATGAAAGTTGGTGAAACAGTAGGAATCAATGAATTAAACACAGTTGATGGAATGGCTTACCCGAATCCTGCTACAGATTTAGTAACGATTTCAATCGACGGAGAAGGAGTAGCAAACTTAACAGTAACAGATGTTGCCGGAAGAGTTGCTATGACAAACAACGTATCATTAACTGCTGGTAAAGCAGAATTGAACATCGCTAACCTTGAAGCAGGTGTGTACATTTTCAACGTAGTACTTGAAAATGGTAAAACAGCTCAATTCAATGTGGTGAAAAAATAATTCGGTTTTCGAATCAAGGAAAGGGTCGCTCGTCGACCCTTTTTTTATGTCCATACTTTTTGGAATGAGGAAATCCTCATAACATGCCCAAGCTTTTATTATCTTTGTTGTCAATGAAAAAAGCAAGCTATACCGTCACCGCCGCATTGCCTTATGCAAACGGACCGTTACACCTCGGACACGTCGCTGGAGTTTATTTACCAGCTGATATTTTCGTTCGTTTTTTACGAATGAACGAACACGATGTCGTGTTTATCTGTGGTAGTGACGAACACGGAGCAGCGATCACACTTCGTGCGAAGAAAGATGGACTCACACCAAAAGACATCGTGGACAAGTACCACGGAATCATCAAAGGTGCATTTGAAAAGTTCGACATTTCGTTTGATATTTTCCACCGAACTTCTAGTGAATTACACCACGAAACATCCTCCGATTTTTTCAAGAAATTACACGATCAAGGGAAATTTATCGAAGAAACTTCCGAACAATATTACGACGAAGAATACCAACAGTTTTTAGCGGATCGCTACATCACAGGTGATTGTCCGAAATGCCAAAGTACCGGCGCTTACGGAGATCAATGTGAGAAATGCGGAAGTGATTTAAGTCCCACTGACCTCATCAATCCGAAGTCCACTTTAAGCGGTAAAACACCCGTTTTAAGATCCACTTCTCATTGGTACTTACCGATGGACCAACACGAAACGTGGTTGAAAGAATGGATTCAAAATGGCATGTTAGACGGCCTACAACAACACGATCCAAAGTTGTGGCGTAACCAAGTCATTGGACAATGTATGTCTTGGATCAACGGTGGACTCAGACCTCGTGCCATGACACGTGATTTGGATTGGGGAGTAAAAGTTCCACTTCCAAATGCTGAGGGAAAAGTACTTTACGTTTGGTTGGATGCGCCGATTGGCTACATTTCTGCGACCAAACAATGGGCATTAGACAACGGAAAAGACTGGCGAAACTATTGGACAAAAGCCGAAGCAGGAGATCGAAAATTGGTTCATTTTATTGGGAAAGACAACATTGTTTTCCATGCGATCATCTTCCCTATTCTCTTGAAAGATCATGGAGATTTTATTCTTCCGGATAATGTTCCAGCCTACGAATTCTTGAATTTAGAAGGAGATAAATTCTCTACTTCCCGCAATTGGGCCGTTTGGTTACATGAATATTTGGAAGCCTATCCAGACAAGATTGACGAATTAAAATATGTCCTTAGTGCCATTGCACCAGAGAGCAAGGATTCCGAATTTACCTGGAAAGAATTTCAAACACGCGTAAATTCTGAATTGGCTGATATCTATGGCAATTTCGTAAATCGCACCTTGGTCTTAACGCATAAATATTACGAAGGAATTGTTCCGAGTCCACTCGCATTCAGTGCAGAGGACACTGCTGTATTTGAAGCATTAGAACAAGCACCTCGACGCATTTCTGAATTGATGTACGCTTACAAAATTCGCGAAGCGCAAACCGAGATGATGCAAATTGCCCGTATCGGGAATAAATACCTAGCGGATCAAGAACCGTGGAAACTCATCAAAACAGATCCGGAACGCGTTCAAACCATCCTTTATGTTGCCTTGCAAATTACCGCAAACCTGCAAATTGCTTCACAGATTTTCTTACCATCTTCTGCCCATAAATTAGGGTTGATGTTAAACGTTGAGCGTTTTTCATGGCCTTCATTTGGCAGTTCAACGCTTGTAGAAGCTGGACACCGCATTGGCGAAGCACACATTTTATTTACAAAAATCGAAGACGAGCTCGTGCAAACAGAAGTCGACAAACTTCAGGCGAGCAATCAACTTAAATCACCTTATCCACCCATGAAAGAACTCATCAACTTCGACGATTTTAGCAAAATGGACCTGCGCATGGGAAAAATCCTTGAAGCAGAAAAAGTAGAAAATGCCGACAAACTATTAAAGTTAAAGGTCCATACAGGTATTGATGAGCGCACCATCGTATCCGGAATCGCAGCACATTATGCTCCGGAGGATATCGTTGGGAAAACGGTTTTAGTATTATTGAATCTAGCTCCACGTAAAATTCGCGGCATTGAATCCCAAGGAATGATTTTAATGGCTGAAAATGCTGAAGGAGCATTGAGTTTCCTAGCTTCCGAGAAAGAATTTGGAGAAGGACCAACAGTTGCCTAAATAAAATTATTGTGTATTCTAAAAAAAGGAGTATCTTTGTACCCCAATGAACGCTAAACGAAGCAAATAATCATTGTGTTTTCAGTTCACCAAAACTGAATAAAAGGTACAAAAAAGCAATAGTTTAAAGATATATTGCGGGGTGGAGCAGTTGGTAGCTCGTCGGGCTCATAACCCGAAGGCCATCGGTTCGAGTCCGGTCCCCGCTACAAGGAAAACCTGAGTCTTTTGACTCAGGTTTTTTTATTGGCTTAAACTGAAGCAAGCTGTAATGGATGTGGAATTCTTTTCCTTGAATACTAGCTCATTTTAGTGGAACTCTAAATTTCAATTCCAAAAGTTAAATAAACCCCAATATCCAAAGCTCAGTAAAAGCATAAGGTGAACTGCATAATTTAATACTAAAGTTGTGCGCAGCCACATCTTCGGTTTCTTTGCTTTCAGGCTGTTTCGGGTATAAATAACAAGGGGCAAGAATAATCCTAATAACAGAAATGGTGTATATGAAGATGCACTGATTAATCTCGAATTGTAATGTTGATACGGGACATCGAAATAGAAAATGCTGTTATTTGTATTTAACACCACGATATATGCGATGAGTATAAAATTCAACGAAACAAGCACTAAGACCGATTTGAATGAAAGAGGAGTTCTTTTATTTTTCTGAATTTGCAACAGCAACAACGCGACAGAAATCAAAGCTAATAATCCAGCAAATAGGCCAAGCAAAAGTCTTAATACAGGTGTATTTGAAGGCGTTTTAAAATTGATGAGTCTTTCAAATTCAGGATTCCATGGGAATATTTCAGCAATATTTAAAATATGATCGCCTTTTGATAGCTCATCTGTTAAGTTGAATTGCACCAATGAATCAAAGTTGTGGTAAAAGTAGATACCGACTACTTTTTCTTTGGTGTCAAAAATAGAAGTGATCAGTGTGCCATCGCCATTTCTGCTTCTACAAACAGCCATTGTATCAGCGAGGGAAGTGCTAAAGTCTAATGACGAGCTTACTTTATGACTTTTTAAAAAATCGGCTCCATTACGGTATCTTTCAAGTTTTCGGGCTTGCTCATTGTTCGTTATGGAAGGACAAAAATTTGCCAAAACATAATTAGGATTATTGCCTTCTATTAGCTTGTAAGGTTCTACAATCAAATAAGCGCCTAAACTGTCAATGTAGATGAATACATCATTTAAAAAGAAGCTGTGATTATATTGCTGAATGTATTTTTTCACCTCTTTAACGGTTGCACAACGATGAAGTATTTCTGATAGGTAGTCAGCTTCGTTGGTTATTTTTCGCCTGGCTGTAAATCGGTTACTTTGTTTAGGGTAGTATGATGACAATCGAGAAAATACGAGCCCTGCAGTGTTCATGCCTGATTGTGGAGTTGTTCTATTTGCAGAAACTTGTCTTGAACCAGTAAATACGCTTCCATACCCATTGTTCTGTTTGGCTTTCTCAAACCATATTTTGGGTGTCGTCAACCATGTATCATGGTTACAGCCTACCATTGTTTTGCCAGTTGCTGTAATTTTATACATACTACAAGCCATTAAATTGTTTTGATACAGCGCCAAAACAAGTGTCACGAGCAGAATTTTATAGGCTTTTTGAATTATCATGAATTCTATATAGATCATTGATTTTTTGCACACAACTTATTCATATGCTCAATAATTTGGGAGCGTAATGCTTTAAATGTACTCCAAATTGTCGATTAGGGGTAAAAATAGGATTCGGTATTGTATCTCATTCCTTAGGTTATTATCAATTTTCGATACTTTTATTTAGACTAAATACCCAAAGGGAAAACAATGAATTACAACGACAAAAAATTCAGACCGATTAGCAATACAGAAAACGGTGAGACGTCTAGTGAAACGCTATTTCATTATAAGCAAGTCGGAAATATCCTTACTTCAGAATATTCAGGCGGAAAGATAAAATATGGGCATCTTATTGGTTTGGTTGATGCATCAGGAAAAATAGAAATGCGTTATCACCAAGTAAATGACCAAGACGAATTGATGACTGGAATTTGTATATCAACACCTGAAATTCTTGAAAATGGAAAAATTCGACTTCACGAAAATTGGGAATGGACCTCTGGTGATTATTCAAAAGGAAGTTCAATAATTGAAGAAGAATAAACTGAATGGCAATGGAACATGAACACAATTACAAACTAACTACGGTCTGGACTGGAAATAAAGGTGACGGAACTCAAAATATAAGGACTTATGACCGTAGCCACACAATCTCTATTGAAGGAAAGCCTGAATTATTTCTGACAACGGACAATCCTGCAGTTGGAGATAAATCAAAACTAAACCCAGAAGATTTATTG
>JBEDCT010000144.1:0-8347 GCA_041176665.1 Bacteroidota bacterium
TCCTTAAGTTAATATTTAAAAAAAAGCTATCATTTGATAGCTTTTTTTTGTGTTTAAATTAACCTAAGTAAACGATTTGTATATTTGCTCAATCCTTACAAACATGACCTATAAACGTATCCTTTTAAAATTAAGTGGTGAATCCCTCATGGGAGCTAAACAATTTGGAATTGACAATCAGCGAATCAATAGCTATGCCGTTCAAATCAAAGAATTGCATGAAATGGGCGTTGAAGTAGCTATTGTAATTGGAGGGGGAAATATCTTTCGCGGTGTTCAAGCCGAAGAAGGTGGAATGGATAGAACACATGGAGATTACATGGGAATGCTTGCAACCATGATTAATTCCATGGCCTTACAATCAGCTTTGGAATCTAACGGTGTGAAAACACGCTTGCTTTCGGCAATCGAAATGAAAGAAATCGCTGAACCTTTCGTTCGTCGTCGCGCAGTTCGTCATTTAGAAAAAGGACGTGTTGTGATTTTTGGCGCCGGGACAGGTAATCCATTTTTTACCACAGACTCAGCGGCATCTTTAAGAGCCATTGAAATCAATGCAGAAGTGATATTGAAAGGAACACGTGTAGATGGAATCTATACTGCAGATCCTGAGAAAGATAAAACAGCAACAAAATACAGCCAAATTTCATTTGATGAAGTTTATTCAAAAGGACTCAATGTAATGGATCTCACAGCATTTACCCTTTGTAAAGAAAATAATTTGCCCATTATCGTATTCGATATGGATACACCAGGAAACTTAAAGAAATTAATGTCTGGTGAAAAAGTAGGAACAATCGTTTGTAATTAAAAAGAGATGACGGAAGAACTAACTATGATTTATGATGACTTTAAGGTTTCAAATTCGAAAACCATTAGTCATTTCGAAACAGAACTTATAAAAATTCGTGCTGGAAAAGCCTCTCCAGCGATGCTTGGAGGCGTTATGGTGGACTATTATGGTTCCATGACTCCACTGCAACAAGTTGCGAATGTAAACACGTCAGATGCGCGAACAATCTTAGTTCAACCTTGGGAAAAAGCCATGTTAAACGAAATTGCACGCGGAATCATTAACTCAAACCTTGGATTAAATCCGCAAAATAACGGTGAGCAATTAATCATTACCGTTCCCCCACTAACGGAAGAACGTCGTCGTGAATTGGTGAAACGTGCGAAAGTGGAAGCGGAAAACGCCAAAGTAGGTGTTCGCAACAACCGTAAGGATGCGATTGACATGGTTAAAGAATTAAAGACTGATGGACTTTCTGAAGACTTGGCTAAAGGTGCGGAGGACGAAGTTCAAAAAATCACTAATGGAGCAATCAAGAACATTGATGAGTTGGTGGAAGTCAAAGAAAAAGATATCATGACAGTCTAAACTGTTTAAATACGAAATTAAAAGGCCGACATTGTTGGCCTTTTTTTATTTCAGGACAGCGCTATCAGAATTTCTTCTTTGGTCAGTGAGGTATGCAAAATAATCTGACCATCCGCAGCTAAAAGAAATGGAACAGATTGTTCCAAACACAAGTCCAAATCGTGCGTAGATAAGACAACACACTTATTTTTACCCGTTGCAAGTCGAATAAGTAACTCAAGTAGATTCTTTCGATTGATGTAATCCAAAAATGCAGTCGGTTCATCCAAAAGGATCACTGGTGTTTGCTGAACAAATGCTCTTCCAACCGAACAAAGTTGTCTTTCGCCATCGCTAATTTGATCGGTATATTTTTCAAGGAGATGTTGTATAGACAAATCGGAAGCAACTTCCTCTACGATTTGCCAATCTTTTGAATCCAGACGCCCGAATGCATCCGTATATGGCGCTCTTCCAAGTGCTAGATAATCTTTCACCTTTAAATACTCGACACCTTCAAAACGTGTATCCACAAGAGAAATGGTTTCTGCGAAATCCTGGATACTGAATCCTGAAATGGATTTTCCATCAATGGCAATTTCACCAGCTAGGGGATTTAAATGCCCCGATATCGTTTGAATAAAAGTCGATTTTCCAATCCCATTTCTACCAATTAATGCATAAATGTGCCCTGAAGACAAGTTCAAGTCTTCTGCACTCAACAATGCTTGTTGATGTCCAATCATCACATTTGTTAATTGAATCATCTCAGTTTACGCATTAATAAGAACACAACAAAAGGAGCGCCGATGATGGAAGTGATTGCATTCAAAGGAATACTTAAATGTCCTTCCAACACTTGAATGAACGCATCGGTTAACAGAAGAAAAATGGCACCAATTAAACAATTTCCCATTATCAAGTACCGGTGATTTGTCGTTTGGAATAAGATGCGCGTTAGATTTGGAATCGCAATTCCCACAAATGCAATTGGACCACAAAACGCGGTAATTAGTCCAGCAAACAACGCAGTCAGCAACAGGACAAACATACGAACGGACTTAATCGGCAAACCAAGTAATGCTGCTGACTTCTCCCCTATCACGAGCATGTTCAATGGCTTCACCAAGAGAAACGAAGCAACAATTCCCAAGGCAAAAATGATTAGAATGATTCCAAGTTGACCGAATTCCACTTGTTGTAGCGATCCCATAGACCACATCGTATAGGACTTCAAGGATTCAGCACCAGCAAACGATTCCAAAATAGAGACAATTGCAGACGTAAAACTCCCAAACATCAATCCTACTAACAACAAAGTAATTTGAGACTTCAAACGCTGCGCAATCAACATCATCAATAATCCTGCTGCAAAAGCACCAATCAATGCCGTTCCGATTAACCCGAAATTCGACTGAAAAAACTGAACACCTGTCATTAGACTCAAGGCTATCAGCAAACTTGCACCTGAATTGATTCCAAGCACATAGGGTCCAGCTAATGGATTCTTGAATAAGGTTTGCATCAACATTCCAGACAAAGACAATCCAGCCCCAGCCATCATTGCCATGAGTAAACGAGGAACCCTAAATTCCCTCACCAATACTTGACTCGTGTTTTTTGAGTCAAAATTAAGAATGGAATCGAAATACGATGAAAATGAAAGTTCAATTTGGCCTGAAATCAAATGAAGATACATTGCCAGTGGTAAAAAACACAGCAAACAAATTAACATCCATTTCAAGCTCCAATCTTTCATTTCAATTCTTTGTAAAAATGAAGGTTTTTAGTCGTTTTTCCAGCGGCGATTTGAGCAAAATCCTCCATCAACCAATCCGGACGTAAGGTACTTAATTCCCAAAACTTATTGCTATCATGGGTGTAACAAAATATTCTGGAATCTTGATAAAAAGGCATGAATTTAGCTTTCGGATTGACTTCCACAATTTTCTTTTTTGATGGGAATCCTGGATTCAACCAGATTTGTACTTGCGCACCGTCCTTCATGATTTTCTCCATCGAATACGCCAAACTTCCCGTTCCTTTGGTTTGATCGTAAACGTAGTTCAAGCCTGAGCTCCGAAATAGCTCCGCCATAAAACTCTGTCCACTTGGCGCATACCAAAAGTCACCTGTCACATTTCCCGAAATCATTTTTCCCGGATTATTCGTTATTTTCTTGGCTTGATCACACGCTTTTTCAATGGACTTAAACAATTGAATTGCCTCTGGAACTTTGCCGCTCAACACACCAAATAACAAGATCCATTCAGCTCTACCCAATGCCGTTTGTTCTCGCCAATCAAAATTTGGAATGCACTGAATGCCTAATTTTTCTAATCGTTTTTCTTGAGAAAAGGATCCGGAGAAAGCACTATAAATCACATACTCGGACTTCGACCGTAGCAATTGATCCACCGACATGGATTCTTCATTTTGTAATGCTATGATTTGGTTTTGCTTGAATCGCTTTTTAACAATTGGGCTGTATACGTAACGAATATCGGTTATGGCAGCGATTCGTTTCTCCTCTTTTAATGAAGACAACATGCCAATGTGGGTGGCCGATAAAACAGCCATGTGACTTGCTGGCTCCGTTATCGTTAATTTAACTTGTTGATTTTTTCTATCCGGATGTTGAATATGAACGAGGTACCCTTTGTTCGTTTTAAAAATACCTAGGTATTTACTATAACGACAAAGATTTGCTTCTGTTAACTTCGATTGATGGCTTTGCTCTGCTTGATTCGAACAAGAAGCAAGGATGACCAAAAGAAGAACCAAGAAGAACCTCATCTATTAATATTGTTCAGATTCGTTTGGAAAGTCTCCAGACTGCACATCTTTGATGTAGGCTTGAAACGAATTCATCATTTGCTCATGCAGATTATTGTACTTGCGTAAAAAACGCGGATTGAATTCATTGTTAATACCAAGCATGTCATGCACAACAAGTACCTGTCCATCTACTCCATTTCCAGCACCAATGCCAATAATTGGAATCGAAACCATTTTTGCTACTTGCGCAGCTAATTGCGCCGGAATTTTTTCCAACACAATAGCAAAACACCCAACTGCTTCCAATGCCTTTGCATCTTCAATCAGACGCTGTGCTTCTTCTTCCTCTTTCGCACGTACAACGTAAGTCCCGAATTTATAGATGGATTGTGGTGTCAGTCCTAAATGTCCCATTACCGGAATTCCAGCAGTCAAAATACGTCGAATGGACTCAACAATTTCTTGTCCACCTTCCATTTTTACCGCATGTCCACCCGATTCTTTCATGATCTTAATCGCACTCGAAAGCGCTTCTTTGGAATTCCCTTGGTAGGAACCGAAAGGCATATCCACAATGACTAACGAACGTTTTACCGCACGAACCACCGAAGATGCGTGATAGATCATTTGATCCAAGGTAATCGGCAAAGTTGTTTCGTGTCCGGCCATGACATTTGAAGCAGAGTCACCAACTAAAATCACATCGATTCCAGCTTCATCCACAATACGTGCCATGGAAAAGTCATAGGCAGTCAACATGGATATTTTTTGTCCAGCATTCTTCATTTCATGAAGCGTATGCGTAGTTACTTTTTTTACGTTTGAATGAACTGACATAGTTTCGTTTATCCAGCTGACGGATTCCAATGGAATCAAACAATCAGCGTCATTTGAGCAAAATTAAGGCTTAATCTTTGAATGTACTAATCCGTAAAAGCGGTGATTGAATTACAAGGAATTCAAATAGGCATCTACGTTTGATTGAATGCGGTTCGTAATGTCGGTAGTTTCTGATTTAACAAACGAATTACCGGTAATTTTCTCGTAAAGCTCAATGTATCGATCGGTAATAGTCTGAACAAATTCATCCGGCATAAACGGCATTTGTTGTCCATCTAGTCCTTGGAAATCGTTTTCAATCAACCATTGACGAACGAATTCTTTGGACAATTGCTTTTGTGCTTCTCCATTCGCCTGTCTCTCTTCGTAACCTTCTAAATAAAAGTAGCGAGATGAATCCGGTGTATGAATTTCGTCAATCAAGATCACTTCTCCATTTCGAATTCCGAATTCGTATTTTGTGTCTACCAAAATCAATCCACGAGCAGCAGCCATTTCTGTGCCGCGTTGAAATAATGCACGTGTATACTCCTCCATTTTTTCGTAAATCGCTTGTGGAACGATTCCTTTGGCTAAGATGTCTTCTCTTGAAATATCTTCATCGTGTCCTTCTTCTGCTTTCGTTGCCGGTGTAATGATTGGCTCCGGGAAGCGGTCGTTTTCCTTCATTCCTTCCGGAAGAACTACTCCGCACAACATGCGTTTCCCTAATTTGTACTCACGTGCCGAATGTCCTGCAAGGTATCCGCGTATCACCATTTCAACACGCACCGGCTCACAGGCTAAACCAATAGCCACGCTTGGATCAGGTGTTGCCACGAGCCAATTTGGAACGATGTCCCTTGTTGCATCCAAGAACATGGTCGCCACTTGATTCAAGACTTGTCCTTTGAATGGAATTCCTTTAGGTAAAATATGGTCAAACGCAGAAATTCGATCAGAAGCCACCATGACTAACAAACCGTTATCCAAGGTATACACATCTCGAACCTTCCCGTGATAAACGTTTGTTTGTCCTTTGAAAGTAAAATTTGACTCTGTTATTGCGTTCATTCTTTGTTTTCTTTTAGTTCTTTTTGTGTTTTTGCTTCTAATTCTGCTTTATCAAAAGCCTCGATTATTTTCTTCACTAATCGGTGTCTGATGACATCACTTTGTCCGAGTCTAATCACGCTGATTTCATCGACATCCTTCAATACATCTAAGGCATATGCTAATCCGGAACGCTGTTTACTTGGCAAGTCAACTTGGGACATATCACCGGTAATGATGAACTTAGCGGTCATTCCCATTCGCGTCAAGAACATTTTCATTTGCATTTGGGTGGTGTTTTGTGCCTCATCCAAAATAACAAATGCCTTATCGAGTGTTCTTCCGCGCATGAACGCAAGCGGTGCGATTTCAATCACACCAAATTCAATCATATCTGCTAATTTCTCTGCTGGAATCATGTCGCGCAAAGCATGATACAGTGGCATCATGTAAGGATCCAATTTTTCTTTTAAATCTCCGGGAAGGAATCCTAGGTTCTCTCCCGCTTCAACCGCAGGTCTTGTTAAAATAATACGCTTCACTTCCTTCGCTTTCAAGGCGCGAACGGCCAAAGCGACAGCTGTATACGTTTTACCTGTTCCGGCTGGACCAACGGCGAAAACCATGTCGTCTTTTTCAATCGCCTGTACCAACTTCTTTTGGTTAACCGTTCGGGCTTTGATTTTTGCCCCACCGTTCCCGTGAACCAAAATCTCTGACCCATCATCGCTGGAAAGTAGTTTGGAACCATCTTCCAACATCAAGTTATCGATATTATTTTCGGTCAAGTGATTAAACTTGTGGTAATGTTGAAGGAGTAAATTGAATTTTCGTTCAAATTCATCCATCACCTCTTCGTCGCCATTCAGTGAAATCATATTTCCACGCGCGGTGATTTTCAACTTTGGAAAAAAGGTTTTGATGTGACGCAAGTTCGCGTCGTTTACACCAAAGATTTCAGCGGGATTCAATCCGCTGATTTCAATATGTCGATTTGCTGTGTTCAATTTATTTTAGTCAATGTTCAGGGGTGATAGGCTAATTTAGATTACTTTTGGTAAAATTATAAATTTCTGCGGACACTGATTTCTGTTTGACATGCAAATCGTAACTCTTACATCAGATAATGGACTTCAAGACTACTACGTAGCCGCAATTAAGGGTGCCGTTTTAAATCAATTGCCCCAAGCCTACATTATTGACATCTCTCACAATATTCGTCCATTCGATGTGGCAAATGCTGCATTTCAACTACGTTGTTGCTACCAAGATTTCCCAAAAGGAACGATACATATTATCGGAGTAGACAGTGAGCCTGTACTAAATGGCGACAAAGTTAGCTTTCCGACGATCATGTTATTTAAAGGTCAATATTTCATTTCAAATGACAACGGATTTTTTGGGTGTTTTCTAGATGAAGAACGTCCAGATGAATTATACCAATTCTCCGAAATTGTCAACAACCCTGAAATGGTGAAATTCCCGACAAAAAATTGCTTCATTCCGCTTGCGAAACGAATTGCTGATGGAGAATCAATCGGAAGTTTTACCACGCCTACAAATGCTTACAAACGAGCATTCATGCAAAAACCGGTGATTGATCACCTGATTATTCGTGGGAATGTCATTCACGTGGATAGTTATGGGAATTTAATCACCAACATAAGCAAAGCGGATTTTAATCGTTTCGGTGAGAAAACACCTTTTACCATTAAGTATTTGAATAAAGAATACTACATCGACGAAATCAACGAAACATACAACAATGTGACAATGGGCGAACGTGTTGCGCTATTCAACAGCAGTCAGCTCCTTGAAATTGCCATTAACCGTGGAGCAAATGGTAGTACTGGTGGAGCAAATAAGCTTTTTGGAATGAGACAAGGTGACCCTGTTCACGTTGAATTCACTCCGAAAGGATCGAAAGAGGACATTGAATCTCTATTTGATTAATCAGATGATTACCCGAATCGTTAAGCTAGAATTCCAAGAAGAGCAGTTAAGCACCTTTTTAAACCACTTCGAGGAAGTGAAATGGTCCGTGTCGACATTCCCAGGATGTCACGGAATGAAATTGATTCAAGATATCCAAAACCCATGCATCATCATGACCTATAGTCTTTGGGAAAATGAGGAAGCACTTGAGAATTACCGTGTTTCCACATTGTTTCAATCCATTTGGCCAACCATTAAACCTTGGTTCTCAGCAAAAGCAGAAGCATGGAGTTTAATGGAATACTTCGATGGATTTCAATGACTTAAATTCCGAAAAAGTCAAAATAATTCACTTTTTTTTGGATAACCGGTAATTAAGTATACCTTTACCAAAATTAATTT
>JBEDCT010000145.1:0-8193 GCA_041176665.1 Bacteroidota bacterium
AGGACATGAATCAATTTCAGCTTCAAGAAGCGTACGATGCAAAAAGTCAAGTTTTCCGTCAAATCAATTCAAGTTGGTATGCTCAGCATGAGGACCGCGTACTTTATTTTGATGTAGACTCGACCAATCAGGCGCGCTTCCTTCATTCACGAAACATCTTAGAATTGAGAACCATTCCCTTTCGGAAAAAGACAAGTAGTCATTATGTTGTCTTTCGTTTCCATGATGAAACGAATCAAATCTCGAAAGAAAAAGTATACAATCACATGGGATTTGAGTTAACCCAGAAACTTTTGTTGCCGGATCCAGCAAAACGTATTTTGGTTTTTGTCAATGGATACCGTCCGGTTTCGACTAATCAATCGATGTCGGACTTCCTCTCTAATTTTCAAGAAAAAGGCGTAGAGTTTCCAGATTCAAAAAACCAATTGTTTTCCATGGACCGCTATTCCTATTGGGAACCGTGGATGCAATTCAACCAGCTTTTTCAGCAGCGAATACAAGCGGATGAAATTTGGTATGCCGACGGACATCATTCCGTATCCACATCGAACCATGGCTCCGTAATTCATTTTGCAGGAACAGCATCGATTTACCCTCCATTGTGTCAGACGAAAAACCATCACTGTTACCGAACTAAATTACCTTCTAACCAACGTGTATCCACGATGAAGCTACTCGCTATGAGTCCAAACTACGATGGATTCAACCTGCGTTTTCAACGTGGGAAAATTGCAGGTAAAAACTTACTTCAAGTATTAAACGAAGCGCCGAATTACTCGAAAAACGACACCATTTACCTTGTTTCACATAGCATGGGTCATGCCTATGCGATGGGAATGAGTTCCGTTTTAAAAGGACGCGTAAACTTAGGAGATTGCTACATTATCGCACCTGAGAATCCCAGAGGAAAAACCTTTGCAGCGAACGATTGGAAACATGTTTGGCAATATGGTACTTTTCGAAGTGGAAAAACAAAACAAGCACCTTGTCAACAAGATGGCGTTGCACCTCAGTCCTTGGTAAAAGGTCTATCTGCTACTCGACGCATCTCCTTTCCGAATGGAGAAGCGAAGCACATGGGATTCTTTAACAGTCACTTTATCGGATACTACACGTGGATTTTTGATATTCCCAAAGGAAAACCTGGCTACGTTCCGCAACGTTAAAAGGGACGTGCGACAGACGTTTGGATTTCAATCAATGAGGCACCGACTTTTCCTCTAGTCACTTGATCATCGTGCATCGAAAGTCCGGCTTGACCTTGAACAAGTACACGCAATTCCGTTTTCAATCGTCCCTCGCCTATTCCATGAACGACACGAAATCGCTTTACTTTCGTTTGAATCATTTGATTGCAAAACCGCTTGAACGCATCAGTTTGAGCCGTCAAAATGTCATGCTTACTCAGGAATCGCTCATCCAAGTTCAATTCATGGTGATGTAAATCGATGGAAGGTATCTCCTCGTTTTTGTTCGATTTCTTGGAACTTGTCGCAGAAACATCATCCTTGAAAGGCACTTTATTCACTTGAATTTGCTTTCGTCGAACCACAAAATCTACCGATACTTTCCGCTCGAATCCATGTTCATCCTCCAAATAAAGAAATAATCCTTCTGCTCGCAATACGCGAAACAATCCCGACTCATTCAGAATACTTACCTCCTCAAATTGTTGAAAGTTCATGTTTTAATTAAATCGAATGGCTTTGGTCGGACTAATTTTCGTCACCACATAACTTGGAACAATAAGGGAAATCATACAAACGACAAACGTAACAAGATTAACCAGCAACCAAGAAATTGGATTCATTTCAACCGGTACTTTATCTAAGTAATACACCAAGGGGTCTAATTTCAGGACCGCAAACTTCAATTGAATAAAACAAAGTACGAAGGCAACTGCATTCCCGTAAAGCAATCCGCGTCCGATTAAATGGGCTGCTTGCAACAAAAATAACTTACGTATGGACCAATCGCGCGCACCCATTGCCTTCAACATACCAATTAGGTTCGTTCGCACCACAATGAGTACGAGCATAGCCGAACCCACATTGATCACGCCGATTAACAACATTAAAAAGATGATGATGTAGACATTGTAATCCAAGAAACTTAACCAAGCAAAAAGATCCCGTTCCGTATCCAAAATACTACTGACTTGCATGAGTTCGTTGTTTTCGTTTGGACGCATTTCGATGACTGATCGAATTTCTTCTTCCACTCGACTCAAATCGTTCCAATCGGTGATTTGCACTTCGAATCCCGAAACAAAGTTTTTCCCCGTTCCGATGCCTTCCGTCTCTGTCACTTTAACGGAACCCTGATTCGAAGTCATTTGGTATGAATCGATTCCAATGGATTCTTTTATCAATTCCCCATTTTCATCTTGCAGAAGCGCTGTTGCAGCAACGAATGGCTTGTTACATTGGATGCGTAAATAACTGGTATCTATGGGTGTTTGTGTTCCTTTTAAGGGGTCAGACTGATAGACAACCAAGCGGAAATTCGTATCAGACAAGTAGGATAAATAGAATCCACCGTAGATATCTGGTCCTGCGCCCCAGTCATAGAGTAAGTTTGCCGTCTTACCCTCTACCCCAGCTTTTAACACCATTTTTCCATTGCTTAGTTTATCATCAATGACGATTTTCGTTTTGATGCCAAAGTCGTTCATTTTCTGAACTTCGGGCAAACGACAAAACACCAACTTTTGATCGTATTCTTCCAGTCCAGTTTGGTAAATTCCCACGACTTTATACTTGCGTAAAACGGGCTGATTTTTGACATAATAAACGGAAATCGTATCATTCAACTGATAATTCAATTGATCTGCCATGCGTTTCGACAATACCAACTCTTCCTGTTTCTGTTGAAAATTCAAAATACGTCCTGAAACCAAATGCTGTTTGATAAATGTCCAATCGTACTCTTGGTCCACACCTTTCATGACTACGCCTAGAATATCTTGCCTGTCGATGAGGGAATCTTTTCCGTTCGCTAATTGAATGGTATCTGAAAAACGCTTGGATTGTAACATAGCTGGCTTAAACACAACCGGAGAAATCCCTTTTAATCCATTGATTCCAATGAGTTCATTTAGTGCTTTTTGATCCTTCCAAACAGCATCTCCTTCAAAAATCTGCTTGGTTCCTTTCTTCGAGATGAAAAGCGGAGCATTAAAACCCGTAATTTTGTTGCGCACTTCATGTTGGAAACCTGTAACGATTGCAACAGTTACCACGTTAACAACAATAGCTAGTGCAATACTTAAAATGGATATGCGTACAATTGGTTTAGAAACTTTTTTACCTTGTGGCTTATTTTGGATGAGACGACGTGATATGAAAATTTCGAAGGACAAAATGCTTTTATTTAAGATTCAAAAATACACAAAGCTTCTGTGCTTGAAAACAATTTTCGTGTTTTTACTTTTCAGCTGTGTACAAAACGTGAAAGGAGAGCATTCGATTTCAGTTGGTACAGTTGTCATCGACGATACGATGAAGGTCGCGAGAACTTTGTTTCCAACGGAACGACAAGAAGTAAAAAAACCATTATTAGGAATCGACCGACTTCATTTATTTGTGGATTCCTTGGCTGGAAAGCGCATCGCTGTTGTTGGAAATCAAACGTCTGTCGTTCAAGGTGTGCATTTAGTGGACACCCTTTTGTCCTTAAAATTAAATGTCGTTAAAGTATTTTCACCGGAGCATGGATTCAGAGGTGACGTGGACGCCGGTGAAAAAGTTCATCATTCCATTGACGAAAAAACGGGTATTCCATTGGTATCACTCTATGGAAACAATAAAAAACCCAGTCCACAACAGCTTGAAGATGTCGATATCGTTATTTACGACATTCAAGATGTCGGTGTTCGTTTTTACACCTTCATTTCTACCCTACATTACGTCATGGAGGCGTGTGCGGAAAACAACAAACAAGTGGTGGTATTGGATCGTCCGAATCCCAATGGACATTATGTAGATGGTCCCGTTTTAGAGAAGGAATTCAAATCCTTTGTGGGAATGCATCCCGTTCCAATTGTTTACGGAATGACCATTGGTGAATACGCCATGATGATCAACGGTGAAGGATGGTTGAACAATGGGATTCGTTGCAATTTATGGGTGATTCCCTGTAAGAATTACAAACACAAATTAAAATATACCTTGCCCGTTGCTCCTTCTCCGAACTTGCGGACAGATGGCGCCATCGCTTTGTATCCAAGTTTGTGTTTATTTGAAGCTACGACAGTCAGTATTGGACGTGGGACAGACAAACCGTTCGAATTTTATGGACACCCTCGTTTTCCTAAAATGGATTTTTTCTTTACACCGATTCCAACACCAGGAGCAAAGACTCCCCCACAAATGAATAGATTGTGCTTTGGATATGATTTATCGAGCGGAAGTTCCAAAAGAAGTTATGAAATCAACTTGAATTACTTGATTCAAGCACGTGATTTATTGGGGGATTCCGCGGTGTTTATTGATCAAAACGGATTCTTTAATCGACTTGCAGGAACGGCCACCTTGAAAGAACAATTGTACAAAGGATGGTCCTCCAAGGAAATCAGAGAAACGTGGAAACGAGGACTAGATGCCTTTATGATTATCCGGAAAAAGTACTTGTTGTACGAGTAGGACTAGATTTCTAAGTTTTTCCCGCTCTCTTCCACCATTTCTTTCATCGAAATCGCGTAAGCATCCATTTTCGCTTGAACTTCTGAATCAAAAGCACCAATGATTCGTGCAGCCAAGATTCCAGCATTTTTAGCTGCGTTTAGCGCTACGGTTGCCACTGGAATTCCGTTAGGCATTTGTAGTATACTGAGGATTGAATCCCATCCATCGATGGAATTTGAAGATTTTATTGGAACACCTATCACAGGTAAAGATGTCATGGATGCTGTCATTCCAGGAAGATGCGCAGCACCCCCAGCTCCTGCAATAATGACTTTGATTCCTCTTCCAGCTGCTTCTTTCGCGTATGACACCATTTTCTCTGGAGTGCGATGCGCAGAAACAATTTCCACTTCCGAAGTAATTCCAAATTCATCTAAAATGAGTTTTGCTTCCTTCATAATTGGCAAATCGGACTTACTGCCCATGATGATTCCAACGTGTACCATTATTCTACTGGTTTAATAGGTTCTATAATTTTTTCCTCAACGACGAAGGCGGTTTCCTCTTCTGTCGGTTTTTCCGTTTCCACTACATTCGTTTCTTCCGAAATGGAATGTTCATCTTGTTCAATCGCTTTTTCGATTGGTGTTTGCGGTCGTCCGGTGTAATGCATGCTGTTTTCAACATCCGAATACATTTGATCTAAAGGCTGAACCAATTGTTCCTGCGTTTCTTTCAGAATGGAATTGATATTTAACTCCTCTTTGATGCCCATACCGGACTTCTTGATTTCCTGCTGTAACTCGTTCGATGCATTGCGGATTTGATACAAGGCTTGACCCATTGTTTTAGCGATTCCTGGAATGCTTTTGGAACCAAAAAACAATAGAATCACCGCGAGAATCACAAGGATTTCTGAGCCTGCAACATCTCCTAAAAACAATGGTATTCCGTACATAAAACAAAGGTATAATTATTTTAACAGAACTAAGACTTCTTAGGAACCGTTTGCATTTTTTCAATCACAGCAGAAAGCATTTTTAAGGGAATAAAAGGCACCATTTTTATCAAAAATGCAAATGACAATTCAGAAATTTGAATCACCTTTCCTTTCATCATCGCGTCGTAACCGGATTTTGCTGTTTTGTATGCAGATGCTCCTTTATCGAACATCGTTCCACCTTCAAGTCCGGCAACGTGCTCGAATTCGGTTTTCACCGGACCCGGACAAAGCGCAGTAACAGTTACCCCAGCATTTCTTAGTTCGTAGGAAATTCCCTCTGTGAAAGAAATGACGAATGCTTTTGTCGCAAAGTATGTTGCCTGTAAAGGTCCTGGTAAGAATCCTGCTGTACTCGCTGTGTTCAGGATTTTTCCGTAACCACGTTCTTTCATGTCCTGAAGGAACAAGTGTGTTAACTCCACTAACGCTGTCACATTCAATTGAATCATTTCCAAATCCTTATCCAATGGACGGTCCACAAATTCGCCGTGTCCACCGAAGCCTGCATTATTCATCAAATAGTCCACTTCTAATCCGGAATGATTGACAAAATCGTAGACTTTTTTCGCTGCGTGAATTTGACTTAAATCTTGCGTGAAAGTCGATACTTTAATTCCATAAGCTTTCTCCAATTCGTTTTTTAGCTCGTCTAATGCCTCTGTTCGACGTGCAACCAATATCAAATCACCACCTTTCGATGCGTGAATACGTGCTAATTCTTTTCCAATTCCACTTGATGCTCCTGTAATGAGTGCTGTTTTCATATTACTTTTATTGTTTAATTTCAGTTATTTATTTATCAGAATAGGTCGTTTTCATTTTTGTGAAGGAATAATTCGCATCATTTTTGTTTCCAATGCGAAGAATTTGATCTACGGTTGCTGAATGAATCCATCCTGAATCCTTGTTCAAGCTTATGTTAATGGACGCTGAACCAAGCAATTTAGAAGACGATGATTGTTCATCCGATATCATTTCTGATTCTCCCGCAAATTGTATAAATTGTTCTTCTGTTTTCATCAAACGATAAGTCGTTTTTAACTTCGCTTGAATTTGCTGGGAAATAATTTCTGTTTCTGTCACCCATGAATCGTTTAGGTCAACGGCAATTTTTGGGTAAATCAGCGTGATGATTTCAAAGTTTCCTTTAAACGCTTTCTCTCCGTATGTCTCCGCCAAACTTTTTTTGATCTTCGCTACTTTTTCTGCTGATAAATCCAATTCTTTAATGCCGTTATCGATCACCCGATCGATTCCTTCAACAGCACTAATTTCCCCAAAAGAACTCATGGTGATGTAAAATGGCGTGCGACACATCTGGTAGAAAAAATTCGATAAAATATCCTGAGAAGGCTTGTCCGATTCATAATGAATTTCTTTGTTTTCTGCTCCATCACCCTGAACAATCGAAATATTCATAAAATCGTATTGTGTTTCTAAATAATAGCTATCGTTTTTTACGGACTTAACCTTGTAGGTGATTTTCGCCGAAACATGCATATTGATTTTCGTGGTTTTACCATTGATTTTTTGAAAAATCTCCGAATTTGAATTCAAGGTAAGATCATACGTTTTTCCTTTTTTCAAGTTTAATTGAATCATGCTTTTCTGCGCGAACATTGTCGGACAGCTAAGCACAATTAAAAACATCAAGAGGAATTTCATTCGATTGAATTTGGAGTCAAAAATACGGAATTCTTAAAGTAAAAGGTCCATACCCACCCGAAAGGTTTGCGCATGTGCTTCCACAATGTCCTTGATGTGTGGACTATATCCACCTCCCATGGTACAAACTACGGGGACATTCAATTGTCGAACGACATCAAAAACGATGCGGTCACGCTCCAGACAGCCTTTCATACTGACACCGAGTTTCCCCAGTTTATCAGTGGCCAAAATATCCACTCCGCATTGATAAAAGATGAACTCTGGCGAAAACGAAGTGAGAATTTGATCTAAATGCATGTGAAGCAAAGACAGGTATTCTTTGTCTTGAATGCCATCTTCCAATTCAACATCGAGGTTCGACTGTTCTTTCTGTAATGGATAATTATTGCGTCCATGCATGCTGAAGGTGAACACGCGCTCATCGTTTTGAAGCATGGACGCGGTCCCATTTCCTTGGTGGACATCCAAATCGATGATGAGGATTTTGTTGATGGAATGATTGCTCAATAAGTCATGAGCCGCAATCACTTGATCGTTTAACAAGCAGAATCCTTCTCCTCTTTTAGCAAAAGCGTGATGGGTCCCACCAGCAATATTGAAGCCCAGTTTCTTAATGAGCGCTTCTTCTGCTAGTCGACGCGTGCCCTCCATAATGCACAATTCTCGTTGAATTAATTCCGCTGAATGGACAAAGCCGCTGACGCGTTGTTCTCTGTCGGATAACTGCAAATTCGAAAGTCGTTCCCAGTAATCACTTGAATGAACCGATAGTGCTTTTTCGATTTCTAAGCTGTCGGGGAGAATAAAATCGGATTCAGTCGCCGTTCCCTCATGAAGCAGTTGCTTGGGAAGTAGTTCATATTTCTCCATGGGAAAACGGTGATTTTCCGGCAA
>JBEDCT010000146.1:0-18375 GCA_041176665.1 Bacteroidota bacterium
ATTAATAATACTCATAGTTGTCATTCTAGGTGCGATCGCAATCGCACAATTAGTTCGATTGTACGAAATTTCGTCGAAATTTAGAAAGACGTCTGAACACGAAATCAGCAACAGAGACAACAACCTGAATGGAAAAATGATGCTTGGTTTCATGATGTTCTTGTTTGTTGGCTTCATCTATTTAATGGCTAAATATGGTTGGACAGGAAGAGGAGTAGCAGCTTCTTTAGAAGGTAAAGAAACAGATTGGTTATTGAATTTGAATTTTGCCATCATCATAGCTATCTTTTTCTCAACAAATTTTTTATTGTTCTTTTTTACCTACAAATATGTAAGAAAGCCAGGTGTGAAGGCATATTACTATCCTCACAACAATAAACTAGAGATGATTTGGACAGTCGTTCCTGCAATCGTATTTGCAGTAATTATTATCCTTGGACTTCAATCATGGAATGATTTGGTTGCACCTTCTAACAAAGAAGCTATTCGAATTGAACTCTTTTCAAAACAGTTTGATTGGACAGCACGTTATTCTGGAGTGGATAATACACTTGGAAAGTATGATTACAAATTGACAAGCGACAACAATGAACTTGGTCTTTTGACAAGTAACACCATAGACACCGCATTAAGAGTAATGTGGGATGGTCCTAATGGAATCAGTCAAATCCAAAAATTGTTGAATAATCGTGACACAATTTTTAACGACTCTACTTCAAACAAAATGAGAAGTGATTTGTCTCGTAAAGAACGTTTGTATCGCTTGGTTTCTCAAATGAAAGCAAACCACAACAAAAAATGGGATGCTTCTGCTTGGGATGATATCGTTCAGAAAGATACATTGGTATTATGTAAAGGTGTTCAATATGAGATTTCATTAAGAGCTAAAGACGTGATTCACTCTGCTTTCTTTATTCACATGCGTGCACAAATGAATGCTGTACCGGGGATGCCAACTCGTATGAAATTCACACCTTCCATGACTACGGAGGAAATGAGAAAATCTAAAAACAATCCTGCATTTAACTACACATTGATGTGTAACAAAATTTGTGGTGGTGCACATTACAAAATGAACATGGTCGTTGTAGTGAAAGATAAAGCGGCGTACAATGCTTGGATGGCTTCTAAAAAGCAAGAAACATTTAAAGCTAAATATTTTCCAGCTCCAGCAGCTGCTCCGGCAGCAACAGCGATGGTTGGTGATACAACAATGAAAAATTAAGTTTCGTATAATATTTTAAATTGACTAAAATGGCTTCAGCAGCACACGAAGGACACGGACACGATCACCACGGTGAACACCATCACCATGAAGAGAATTTTATTTCTAAATACATTTTCTCGCAAGATCACAAAATGATTGGAAAGCAGTTTTTGATGACTGCAATTTTCATGGGTTTGGTAGCAATGTTATTGTCTATCTTATTCCGTATTCAATTAGCATGGCCAGGGGAAAGTTCTGATTTCTTGACATTTTTCTTAGGTGAAAAATGGGCGCCAAATGGTGTTTTGAAAGAGGATATGTATTTGGGATTGGTAACAATCCACGGTACCATCATGGTTTTCTTCTTATTAACGGGTGGATTATCAGGGACCTTCTCAAATCTTCTTATTCCCTTGCAATTGGGAGCACGAGATATGGCGTCTGGATTCTTGAACATGTTGTCTTACTGGTTCTTCTTCCTTTCTTCCATGTTGATGCTTGTTTCTTTATTCGTTGAGTCAGGTCCCGCAATGGCAGGATGGACAATTTATCCTCCACTCTCAGCATTACCTCAAGCGGTTTCCGGTTCAGGTTTAGGAATGACTTTATGGTTATTCTCTATGACCATCTTTATCGCATCTTCTTTGATTGGTTCATTGAACTACATTGTAACAGTAATCAATTTACGTACACAAGGAATGAGCATGACAAGAATGCCATTAACGATTTGGGCTTTCTTTGTAACAGCTATCTTGGGAGTTCTTTCTTTCCCAGTATTATTGTCAGCGGCATTATTATTAGTAATGGATAGAATGGCTGGAACGTCATTTTACTTGTCAGATATCATCGTTGGTGGTGAAATGTTGGCAAACCATGGTGGATCACCATTGTTGTACCAACACTTATTCTGGTTCTTAGGTCACCCAGAGGTATACATCGTATTATTACCAGCACTTGGATTATCGTCAGAAGTTATTGCTACGAACTCAAGAAAACCAATTTTTGGATACAAAGCGATGATTGGTTCAATCTTGGCGATTGGATTCCTTTCCTTCATTGTATGGGGTCACCACATGTTTGTAACAGGTATGAATCCATTCTTAGGTAGTGTATTCGTATTTACAACCTTGTTGATCGCTATCCCTTCAGCTGTAAAAATCTTTAATTACTTGACAACGTTATGGAGAGGGTCATTAGTATTAACTCCTGGAATGTTGTTTGCGATTGGTTTGGTTTCAACATTTATTACAGGTGGTGTAACAGGTATTATCCTTGCGGATTCTGCCTTGGATATCGCATTACATGATACGTATTTTGTTGTAGCTCACTTCCACATTGTAATGGGAATGTCAGCAGTATTTGGAATGTTCGCAGGTGTTTACCATTGGTTCCCTAAAATGTTCGGTACGATGATGAATACGCGCTTAGGATATGTTCACTTCTGGATTACCTTAGTTGGAGCTTATGGTGTGTTCTTTCCAATGCACTTTGTTGGACTCGCAGGTGCTCCAAGAAGATATTACGACATTACGGTATACACAACGAATGACTTACCAACAGCAGACATGATGATGGACTTAAACGTAATCATTACCATTTTCGCCATTGTTGCTGCACTTGGACAAGTTGTTTTCTTGTTTAATTTCTTCTACAGTATTTTCAGAGGTCCGAAAGCACCATTGAATCCTTGGAATTCAAATACATTAGAGTGGACCACTCCAGTGGAACATGTTCATGGTAACTGGCCTGGTGCCTTACCAGTGGTTCACAGATGGCCATATGATTACTCTAAGCCAGGATCAGATACGGACTTTATTCCTCAGGATGTTCCTTTAGCCGAAGGTGAAATAGAGCATTAAGACATAAAAAAAGCCCCTGACAGTATCGTCAGGGGCTTTTTTATGCGTTTTATTTTTAATGTATTTCTTTTTCTATGGCAACGAGTTCATCATAAAAAGAAACTCCGAAAGCACGTATCAATGGTTCTTTCAGAAATTTAAAAACGGGAACATCTAATTTCTCACCACATGCACACGCTGGTTTACAAATAATCCATTCTTCGTAATTTAATGCGGTAATGTGATTGAATTGCTTCACACGAATAGGGTACAAGTGACAGGAAATCGGTTTTTTAAATCCAATTTCATTTTGCAAATAAGCCTTTTCAATGGCACATTTCGTGATGCCTGATTCGTCAAAATAAACAAAGGAACATTCTTTGCCATTGACAAGTGTTGTAGCAGGATGACCCTCATGATCCGTATAGAAAATACCTTTTTCTGCTACATTAGCGATTCCTTCTGGACGCATATGAGCGGAAATTTTCTCATAGTTTTCTTCAATGATTGAAACTTCTTCTAATGTCAACGGTGCACCGCCATCACCTTCCACACAACAAGCTCCTTTACATGCGTTTAAGTCACACACAAATTTCCTTTCGAATAACTCGGTGGTAATGATTTTATTCTCTATTTCTATCAGCATGCAGCAAAGATAAGTCCATTTGATTTTGTAATTCCACATAAAGGATGTATATTTGTACCACATTTATGAACGAATGCAGCGAGAGGGGACGAAAGTCCCCTCTTTTATTACAAGAAATGTTAGATAAAAAACTCATATTAGAACTAATCGACGAACGCATTGCCGAGCTGGACAATGGACTATACGTCGTAGAATTGACAATCTCGTCAAGCAATGTGATTAATGTTGAACTAGACAAAATTAAAGGTGGCGTATCTGTAAACGATTGCGTTTCCGTGTCAAGAAACATCGAGCACAACCTTGATCGAGAAAAGCAAGACTTTGAATTACATGTTTCATCCGCTGGATTAGATAAACCAATTCGTCACATCAATCAATACACAAAGAACATTGGACGTAGTTTCAAAGTGGTGATGAATACCGGTGAGAAATACGAAGGTGAGCTTATGAAACTAAGTGACACAAGTATTGTCATTAAACAGATTTCCATGCAAAAATCTGAGGAAAAAAGAAGAAGAATACAAGTGGAAGAAATACTAGAGCTTCCCTTAACTGAAATAAAAGAGTCTAAAATTGTTATATCTTTTAAATAAACGCTATGAATAGTACGGAGCTAGTTGACTCGTTCTCGGAGTTTAAGGAATTAAAAAACATTGACAAACAAACAATGCAACATGTCTTGGAAGACGTTTTCCGAGCAATGTTTAAGAAAAAGTTCAACACCGATGAACACATTGATATCATCGTAAATATCGATAAAGGGGATGTTCAAATTTTCTTGAATAAAGAAATTGTTGATGATGGAGAAGTAGAAGATCCAAATACGGAAATAGCATATTCGGACGCCATAAAAATTGAACCAGATTTTGAAATAGGTGAAGAAGTAACGGAAGAGTTTAAATTTATTGATTTTGGACGTCGTAATGTATTGTCCTTGCGTCAAAACTTGATTTCACGTATTCTAGAATTAGAAAAAGATCACTTGTACAAAATGTACAAAGAACGTATCGGAGAAATTGTTACTGGTGAAGTTTACCAAGTTTGGAAAAAAGAAATTCTTGTCATGGATGATGACAACAATGAATTAATTTTGCCGAAATCGGAGCAAATTCCTTCTGATTTCTTCAAAAAAGGAGAATCCGTTAGAGCAGTGGTTGCTAAGGTTGACATGAGAAATAGTACGCCAGTGATTATTCTTTCACGTACTGCACCAGAATTCTTGGAGCGTTTATTCGAGTTAGAAGTTCCTGAAGTTTTTGATGGATTAATTACGATTAAAAAGATTGTTCGTGAACCAGGAGAGCGCGCGAAAGTTGCGGTTGAATCTTATGACGACCGAATCGATCCAGTTGGAGCATGTGTTGGAATGAAAGGTTCTCGTATCCACGGAATTGTACGTGAGTTGAGAAACGAAAATATTGATGTCATTAATTATACAACGAATAATCAGTTGTTGATTCAAAGAGCTTTGTCCCCAGCTAAGGTGACGTCAATGGAAATATTAGAAGAGGAAAAAAGAGTAAAAGTATACTTGAAACCAGACCAAGTGTCATTAGCCATCGGAAAAGGTGGTAACAATATTAAATTGGCTGGAAAATTAAGCGGTTACGAAATTGATGTATACCGTGATGGAGAAGTTGATGTAGAGGATGTTGATTTAGAGGAATTTGCTGATGAAATCGATAGTTGGATTATCGATGAGTTAAAAGCAATTGGCTGTGATACAGCGAAATCTGTTTTGGAAATTGGCGTGGTAGATTTAGTGTCACGTACGGATCTTGAAAAAGAAACGATTGAGGAAGTATTCCGCATTTTACAAGCAGAATTTGAATAAATTAATTCCACTTACAGAAGCGTAAAAGGATAAATATGGCGGGAAAACCGATTCGATTAGGAAAAGCAGCAGGTGAACTCAATGTTGGACTACCAACCTTGGTGGAGTTCTTAGAGTCTAAAGGAATTAAAATTGATTCTAATCCAAATACACGTTTGGAGCAGGAGCATTTTGAACTTTTGTGTCAAGAATTTGCAGCCGATCAATCTATGAAAGAGCAGTCTAAAGCTTCTTCTCGTAGAGAAAAACGTGAGTCTGTCACGTTGAGCGATAAGCCTGCAGACGCACCAAAAATGACTGATTCATCTGAGGATGAAGATGAAGGAGATGCCATAAACTTGGAGGAAATTAAACGTCAAGTTTTTGCAATTGAAAAACCCGTTGTCATCGCTCCTGAAGAACCGAAAGCGCCAGAGGTTGAAGTTGTAAAAGAAATCGACCACACGCCAGAAATTACCCCGGTGGAAAGTAATCACGTCAATGTGATTGGAAAAATTGATCTTTCAGCGATTAATCAACGTACGAGACCGGATAAAAGAAAAGAAGAGCCCGCTCCAAAACCAAAAGCTGCTCCAGCTCCTGTACAGACGCCAAAAGCTGTAGAAAAACCAAAGGAGGACATTCCTGCACCAAAGGTTGAAGAAAAACCAACTGTAGCGCCTGTAATTGAGACAATACGTTTTGAACGACAAGTATTATCTGGACCAACAGTTTTAGGTAAAATTGAATTGCCGGTTGAAAGACCAAGAAATCCAGTTGCTTCTTCTAATGATGATGCGAAAAGAAAACGCAAGCGCATTAAGAAAGTTGAAACTCCCGCACCAAATAATACCGCACCTGCCGCAAACAATCGTCCAGGTGGTGGAAATAATCCAGCAAATAAAGGCCCAAGAGCGGATAAACCTGAAATTTCTGCTACGGATATTCAAAAGGAAATTAAAGACACTTTAGCAAGACTTTCCAATAAAGGGGGTAAATCTAAAGCATCTAAAAATAGACGTATTAAACGTGATAGCTTCCAACAACGTCGCCAAGAAGAAATGGCTGCTGCAGAGTTGGAAGATAAAATCTTGAAATTAACAGAATTCGTTACGGTTTCTGAATTGGCTTCCATGATGAGCGTACAACCTACACAGGTTATCTCTGTGTGTATGTCATTGGGAATCTTCGCTTCCATTAATCAACGTTTGGATGCAGAAACAATTCACATTGTAGCAGATGAATTTGGATTTGAAACGGAGTTCGTTAGTGCAGAAGTACAAGACGCCATCCAAACAGTGGAGGATAAACCAGAAGACCTGATTAGTCGTCCGCCGATTATTACGGTAATGGGTCACGTTGACCACGGTAAAACTTCCCTTCTCGATAGAATTCGTAATGCAAATGTAACGGAAGGTGAAGCGGGTGGAATCACTCAGCATATCGGAGCCTACTCGGTTACGTTAAAAGATGATCGAAAAATGACCTTCTTGGATACACCTGGTCACGAGGCATTTACTGCCATGCGTGCACGTGGTGCCCAAGTAACGGATGTTGCAATCATCATTGTTGCAGCTGATGATGATGTCATGCCGCAAACAAAAGAGGCGATTTCGCATGCGCAAGCTGCAAATGTGCCAATGATTTTTGCCATCAACAAAATCGATAAACCTGGGGCTAATCCAGATCGAATTAGAGAACAACTTTCAGCCATGAATATCTTGGTGGAGGACTGGGGAGGTAAATACCAAGTTCAAGAAATCTCTGCAAGACAGAATTTGAATATTGATAAATTATTGGAAAAAGTGCTTCTAGAAGCTGAGTTATTAGAACTAAAAGCAAATCCAAATAAAAATGCAGTTGGAACCGTAATTGAATCCTCTTTGGATAAAGGAAAAGGTTACGTGACAAACATGCTCGTTGAATCAGGAACCATGCGCGTAGGTGATGTGGTGCTTGTTGGACGCTATTTCGGTAAAGTTCGTGCCATGCATGATGAACAAGGTGTTGCTTTGAAAGAGGCTGGACCTGCTTGTCCGGTATCTGTTCTAGGAATCGGTGGCGCGCCAAGTGCTGGTGATAAATTCAACATCCTAGATGATGAAAAAGAAGCAAAATCAATTGCAACGAAACGAGAACAATTATACCGCGAACAAGGCTTACGTACAACGAAACATATTACGTTGGATGAAATTGGACGACGTTTGGCAATCGGAGACTTTAAAGAATTAAACATCATCGTGAAAGGTGACGTGGATGGTTCGATTGAAGCACTTTCTGATGCATTGTTGAACTTATCAACGGAAGAAATCCAAGTGAATATTATCTTGAAAGGGGTAGGAGCAATTACTGAGGCTGATGTGAATTTAGCTTCCGCTTCGGATGCCATCATTATTGGATTCCAAGTACGCCCTTCATTAACAGCTCGTAAACTTGCTGAAAGTGAGCAAATCGATATCCGACTTTACTCAGTAATCTACAAGGCAATCGAAGAAATCAAGGCAGCAATGGAAGGAATGCTTTCTCCAGATATCGAGGAGCAAATTCTTGGTTCTGCTGAAATCCGTGAAACGTTCGACATTACGAAAGTCGGAACAATCGCTGGTTGTTATGTCATGGATGGTGTCATCAAACGTTCTTCGAAAATCCGCGTGATTCGCGATGGAATCGTTGTTCATACTGGTTTATTAGGATCGTTGAAACGTTTCAAAGACGATGTGCGTGAAGTGAAAAACAACTACGAGTGTGGTTTGAACATCGATAAATACAACGACATTAAAATCGGCGATATCGTAGAAGCATACGAAGAAGTTGAAGTCGCAAGAAAATTATAGTCAAATTCGGTTGAACGGTATTATTACCTACATTTTTGCGTAATTTTGCTATTCATCCAATAAAAGAAATCTTATGGGTAAGTTAGGACCAACAGAAATCATCCTTATTTTAGTGATCATCCTATTGTTTTTCGGAGGGAAGAAAATTCCTGAATTAATGCGTGGACTTGGAAAAGGCGTAAAAGAATTTAAGGACGCTTCCAAAGGAGAAGTAGAAGAGACAAGTTCCTCTACTGAGATCAAAGCTGACGATAAATAAGATTCTCATGTATCGTACGATTGGTGATGTTCAGAAAGCTGTGCTTTCAGGTGAATCTGTCTTGTCTATTGCGCAAGCTTATCTTCAACGTATAGAAGATTACAAGCACCTAAACGCTTTTCTAGAAGTGTTTACAGAATCAGTTTTGGAAAATGCCAAAAAAGTCGACGAAAAAGTGAAAAATGGCACTGCCGGTCAATTGGCTGGTGTAGTGATTGGAATCAAAGACAATATTTGTTACAAAGATCACCACGTAAGTGCTTCATCAAAAATATTAGAAGGATTTACATCCCTTTATACTGCAACTGTTTTACAACGTTTGATTGATCAAGATGCGATCGTCATTGGACGATTGAATTGCGATGAATTTGCCATGGGAAGTTCAAACGAAACTTCTGCATTTGGCTCCGTTGAAAACAATTGGAAAGCAAATCACGTTCCCGGAGGATCTTCGGGTGGTAGCGCCGTTGCAGCGAGTACAAATATGTGCACCATTACCCTTGGAAGCGATACCGGTGGATCCGTTCGTCAACCTGCTTCTTGGACAGGAACCTACGGATTAAAACCAACTTACGGACGCATGAGCCGTAACGGATTAATTGCTTACGCGTCTTCTTTCGATCAAATTGGTTCATTTACAAATTCGGCTGCTGATGCTCAATTAATCTATGAATTGTCGGCTGGAGCAGATGAAATGGATACAACGACTTCATCGAAACCAGTGAAAAATGAAGCAAGTACTTTCCCTGAAAAACTGAAAATTGGACTCATCAGTGAGTGTATTCATCACGAAGGATTAGATCCAGAAGTGCGCAAGAATTTATCGGAAGTTATTCAAAAGTTAAAAGATGCCGGACATGAAATTACGGAAGTAAGTTTCCCGTTCATGGATTACATGGTTCCAACTTATTACGTTTTAACTACCGCAGAAGCTTCCTCAAACTTATCTCGATTTGATGGTGTCCATTTTGGTTACCGTAGTCAAGAAGCGAAAGGAGTGGAGCAAACATACATTAAATCACGAACGGAAGGATTCGGTCCAGAAGTCAAACGTCGCATCATGACCGGAACGTTTGTCCTTTCTCATGGTTATTACGACGCATATTACACGCAAGGACAAAAAGTAAGAAGAGTACTTAAAAATCGCACAGATGATTTTTTCAAGAACTTAGACTTATTGCTTTTGCCAACAACACCTGGAACTGCTTTTGAGAAAAATGCGGTGAAGGATCCAATCCAAATGTACTTGCAAGATATTTTTACGGTTCATGCCAATTTAACAGGGAACCCAGCAATGAGTATTCCGTTTAAAGTCCATTCGAATGGATTGCCTTATGGAATACAATTAATGGCTGATTGCTTCCAAGAAGACTTATTATTCCACGGAGTTAAAAAACTGGAGGAGCTACTATGAGAGGTATTTTGCTTGTCTTATTGATGCTTAGTGGATTTTCGTTTAGCCAAAAACCGGCACACCTCATAAGACCTGCTGATACGCTGAATCCAGACGCTTTCTTCAACACTGTTCAGCAAAGTTTGAACATGTTCTACGCTGACTATGCAAATCAGCACAATTATGATTCGATTATAAATTCAATGAATTATGAACCGAATCAAGTACCGACTTTTTCTGACGATATATATTGTGAACGCTTAGAAGAAATGAGTAAAAAAAGTCCATTCCACATGGACTGCAACCAAGCAACGCTTTCTACCATTAAATTCTTTGCTGCTCAAAGACGTGGATTTATTCGTGTCGTAATGGGCCGTTCTGCTTTGTATTTTGATTTGTTTGGCGAAAAATTGTCGGAATATGGACTTCCGCAAGAATTACGTTATTTGTCGGTTATTGAAAGTGGCTTACGCCCTCAAGTAAAATCTCGCGCGGGCGCACTCGGACTTTGGCAGTTTATGTACAAAACAGGATTGTACTTTGGTTTAGAAGAAAATTCTTACATAGACGAACGAATGGATCCCGAAAAAGCGACGGATGCAGCATGTCGTTATTTGAAACAGCTTTACGGTATTTATGGGGATTGGAATTTAGCACTTGCCGCCTATAACGCTGGACCAGGCAATGTAAATCATGCCATCAAACGTTCAGGTGGAAAAACAACCTATTGGGAAGTTCGTCCATTTTTACCGCAAGAGACACAAGGATACGTGCCGAATTTCATCGCTGCTGCTTATTTGATTACGTATCACGCGGAACATAACATCGTTCCAATGGAAGCGAAAGTGCACAATGCGCAATTGGACACCATGTGCATGAAAAATGGCGTGCACATGAATACCATTTCCCAAATTGCCAGTTGGGACCTAGAAGAAATAAAAGCCTTAAATCCAGTTTATAAAACAGCTTTTATTCCCAAAATGACTCCAGCAAGGTGTTTAACTGGTCCCATGGATAAAATTAATTTACTGGTGAGTTTTGAAGATTCATTGTATTCACTTGAGAAATTTATTTACGCACCTAGACCACCAGTGCCAAAACCAGTCCTTGTCGTTCCTCAAGATTCCACACAAAACATTGATACATCTTCGTTGAATGTGGTGGTGGTTGATTCATTAAAACCAACGAATGAGAACCTTCAATACCATAAAGTGAAGGCTGGTGAAAACCTCAAGAACATTGCGTTAAAGTATAATGTGACCATAGAACAAATTATGGAATGGAACGGTCTGCAGACAACCAATATTTATGTTGGTCAAAAACTAAAATTATTTAGTGCCCAGTCGGTCTCCCCAACACCGCCACCGGCTCCTCGACCAGTTCAACCAGCAAAAAAGTATTATAACGTAAAACCAGGTGATACTTTTGGTAAAATCGCGCAACGAAATAACTTAAGTCAAGGACAACTTCAACGGTTAAATCCTGGCGTCAACATTAATAATATTTCTGTCGGACAGCGCATAAGGATTAAGTAATTCACGTAATAAGCACCAATCGGAGCTATGAAAATAACGGGCGTCATCATTACATTTAACGAAGAACGAAACATCGAACGATGTTTGAGCTCCCTGAAAAAAGTGTGTGATGAAATCATTGTGTTGGATTCTTTTTCAAGCGATCAAACGGAAGCAATTTGCCGGAAACATGAGGTGAAATTTGTTCAGCATGCCTTCGATGGACATATCCAGCAGAAAAACCGTGCCATGCAATTAGCAGAAACGGACTGGGTACTTTCCTTGGATGCTGATGAAGCGTTAAGCGAAGAACTTTCCGAATCCATCTTAAACGTAAAACAATATCCTAGCGGCGAGGCTTATGCCTTCAATCGACTGACAAATTACTGTGGACATTGGGTCAAACATTGTGGCTGGTATCCAGACACGAAAACAAGGTTGGTGAAAAAAAATGGGGCACAGTGGAGAGGCGTTAACCCGCATGATCGCCTGGAACGAATCGATCAAGGTCAAGTGGAAACATTAACGGGTGATTTATTACATTATTCGTATTACACGAAGGAAGATCACTTTAAACAAATCGAATATTTCGGCAATATTGCTAGCAAAGAACTGTTTGATCAAGGAAAGAATATTTCCTTACCCATGCTATACGTGAAAGTGGGAAATCAATTCATAAAAAGTTTTTGGATTAAACTAGGCATATTAGATGGAAAAACGGGATTCTTCATTTCCATTCGAAGCGCATACGCAACCTATGTTAAATACCGTAAATTGCGCAGGTTAAATCAACAGTCACGATGAAGCGCATTTTAATTTCCCGAACGGATAGTATTGGAGATGTTGCCTTAACACTTCCGATGTGTCAGGCCTTAAGAAATAAATACCCTGAAGCTGAAATCATTTTCATTGGTAAAAATTACACACGTCCGGTTGTCGAATGTTTTCATGCAATTGATGATTTTTGGGACATCGATGAACTCTTGAATCAGCCCATTACAAGTCAATTGGAACAATTACAGGCAGATTGCATCATTCATGTATTTCCCAATAAGAAACTCGCCTTTTTAGCAAAAAAAGCTAAAATTCCGATCCGAATTGGAACATCTCATCGTATTTTTCACCTTTTCACGTGCAATATGCGTCCAAATTTCACACGTAAAAACTCAAAATTACATGAGTTCCAATTAAATTTCCATTTACTCGCTCCATTAGGAATTACGGAAATCCCTTCTTTTCATCAAATTCAAGAGTTGATTCAATTTCAGGCAATTGAAACGGAACTTCCTTCTTGGTTGCCGAAATCAAAAGATGAGGTGGTGATCCTTCATCCGAAATCAAAAGGAAGCGCCTTAGAATGGCCTTTGGAGAAATACATGGACTTAGCTTCTCAACTCGCGAATTCAGGTAAAATGGTTTGTTTTACAGGAACAGAACAAGAAGGGATTCAATTCCGTCATTTAGTGCCTGTCCATGATCGAATCATCGATACAACAGGCAAATTGTCATTGGCACAGTTAATCGCTTTTATATCACGCTCAAATGCCTTGGTTGCTTGTTCAACCGGACCCTATCACATCGCAGGACTTTCAGGGATCCATGCCATTGGATTGTTTTCGATGCGCAGACCAATCGATCCTGGAAGATGGCAGGCAATTGGTCCAAAAGCTGAGTTTCTGGTTTTTGATGAAGCATGTAAGCTGTGTAAAAAAGGTTCGCTTTGTTCCTGTATCGAAAACATTGCTGTTTCATCAGTAGTACAAGCAATCGGATGATTTCAAGTTCCTTCAAGAACAATGTTCTATTAGCGATTTTTGCGTTTGTTTTTTCCTTGGGAATCCTTTCTACAGCTCATTGGCACTATGCTGCATTATTTAGCCTTTCGATTTTCGCTGCTTACCAATGGTTATTTGAGCGGAAAAATCATTGGATTTATTTGCTGCTGGGCGGATTCGTTTCTCTTTGCTATGCTTACTTACTATCGCCTTTTTCGTGGGCTTTTGCGATATTTCTTTTCTTGGGAGTATTAGTCCTGACTTATGAAAAAGGACTTCAATGGCGCAAAATCCCTTTTTTAAAACCAGTATTTATTTCCTTTTGTTGGTTTACTTTGGGCATTGGGATTCCAAAGTTTGAATTGTACGGCCAGATTCCGTATCAAGATTTTCCCCACATCCTTCTTTTCTTAGTTCTAGCAATAGTGGAAGATTTGGAGGATAGGGAAGTGGATGAAGGTCACATTAAAACAATCCCATTGTACCTGACGAAATCTGAAACGGATGCACTTATTTCCCTCTGGTTATTCAGCTATTTGGCATTATCCAGTCGGATTGATCTATTTAGTGAAAGATTGGACATCAAAATACTTTCAATTGTCCTCACGATCGCTCCGTTGATTTATTTCATTTACTTGAAAAAAAGCCCGAAAATAAATCACCGCTATTTCGATTTCATCCTTTTCCTAATCGGACTTCTTCATTTACTTGTTCAGAATAAGGTATACTCTTGAATCCTTTTTATCTTTGTCCTTCGAAATAATGGATATGGAATACGATTTTAGAAATCTAGAGAGTAAATGGCGTAAGAATTGGCAAGATCGTGGTACCTATCACGTACAAGAAGACCCGAGCAAACCTAAATATTATGTCTTAGACATGTTTCCTTATCCTTCTGGTGCAGGACTTCACGTGGGACATCCACTTGGATACATCGCTTCAGATATCTATGCGCGTTACAAAAGACTTCAAGGATTTAATGTCCTACATCCAATGGGATACGATTCATTCGGACTTCCAGCGGAACAATATGCGATTCAAACTGGACAACATCCAGCCATTACAACCGAAGAAAATATTGCGCGCTACCGTCAACAATTAGATCAGATTGGATTTAGTTTTGATTGGTCCCGCGAAGTACGAACGTCTGCTCCTGAATATTATAAATGGACGCAGTGGATTTTCAAACAATTATTCGATTGTTATTACGACTTAAAAACAAACAAAGCCGAACGAATTTCTATCTTGATTCAACAATTTGAAGCACAGGGAAATGGATCTATTCAGGCTGAGACAGATTACGAAGCACAATTCTCAAAAGAAGAATGGCTTTCTTTTTCGGAACATCAAAAAGAAGAAATTATTCAATCCTACCGTTTGGCATACCTAGCCGAAAGCTGGGTAAATTGGTGTCCCGCATTGGGAACTGTTTTAGCGAACGACGAAATTGTCAATGGCGTTTCTGAACGTGGGGGACATCCCGTAGAGCAAAAACGCATGCGTCAGTGGTCTATGCGCATCAATGCATATGCTGAACGATTATTAGAAGGTCTAGACCGAATTGATTGGTCTGATTCCATAAAAGAACAACAGCGCAATTGGATTGGAAAATCGCAGGGTGCAAGTGTGACTTTCGCTATTGAAAACTCATTAGAATCCATTGAAGTTTTTACCACACGTCCAGATACTATTTTCGGCGTTTCCTTCATGGTGTTAGCTCCTGAACATCCTTTAGTCAATCAATTGGTGAGTGCTGACTGCAAAGCAGCAGTAGAAAACTACCAAAGAGAGGCAGGATTAAAATCTGAGCGCGATCGTCAAGCTGATGTGAAAAACATCAGTGGACAAGCATTGGGAGCTTATGCCATTCATCCATTTACAGGCGAACGCATTCCGATTTGGATTGGCGATTACGTTTTGGCATCGTATGGAACAGGAGCTGTTATGGCCGTTCCGTGTGGTGATCAACGCGATTACGATTTCGCCAAACATTTCGACTTGGAAATCAAGAACATTTTTGCAGATATAGACATCAGTGAACAAGCGTATACCGAGAAAGATGCGCGCATTGCACATTCAGAATTTTTAGATGGACTGGAAGCGAAAGCAGCGATGAAAAAAGCCATCGAGGCCATCGAAGCAAAAGGCATTGGAAAAGGAAAAACCAATTTCCGCTTACGTGATGCTGTATTTTCTAGACAACGCTATTGGGGAGAGCCATTCCCTGTTTCGTATACAAATGAAATTCCTTCGTTAATTTCCGACGATTTATTGCCGATTGAATTACCGGAGGTGGATAAATACTTACCTACCGAAGACGGTGAACCACCGTTGGCACGCGCAAACAAAGAAGCGTGGAATCACTTCCAGGGCGACCGCATGGAATACAACACGATGCCAGGATGGGCGGGAAGTTCATGGTACTTCTTACGCTACATGGATCCGAAAAACGAACAGGAATTCGTTAGTAAGGAAAAAGTAGATTACTGGCAAAATGTAGACTTGTACATTGGTGGATCAGAACATGCGACAGGGCATTTATTGTATTCTCGTTTCTGGACTAAATTCCTTTACGATCAAGGATACATTCCATTTGATGAACCTTTCGCTAAATTGATTAACCAAGGAATGATCTTGGGTAAATCTGCTATTGCTTACATGGATTCTGATGGGAAGATGCATTCATATGATCTGATTGAAAATGATCTGACAAACTTCCGTGAAGTACGCATCCTAATCGATTTAATTCAAGATGACGAAAGCATCGATTTGGAAGAATTGCGCAAATGGCAACCACAGTTCGAAGACCTGCAGTTTGTGACAAACGAACAAGGAAAAATCATCGTTAAACGAGAAGTAGATAAAATGTCTAAACGTTGGTTTAATGTGGTTACACCAGATGATTTATGTGATAAATATGGTGCAGATACCTTACGTATGTACGAAATGTTTCTAGGTCCATTGGAGCAAAGTAAACCTTGGGACACCAAAGGAATTACCGGAGTTCATGGATTTCTGAAAAAATACTGGCGCCTCTTTCATCAAACTGGACAATTTGCTGTCAGTGAGGGTGAAGCTTCTAAAGAAGCGATGAAAACCTTGCATAAAACCATCAAACGTTTGAGAGATGACTTGGATCGTTTTTCGTTTAATACAGGTGTCTCTTCGTTCATGATTTGTGTAAACGAACTGACGGATCAGAAATGCAATAACAGAGAGGTATTGACTCAATTGAGCATTTTAATGGCACCTTATGCTCCACACATAACAGAGGAAATTTGGTCAAAATTACAGGCGGATAATAGTAGTATTTTCGACCAAGTATATCCTGTATTTAATGAGCAATATTTGAAAGAATCCGACTTCGAATACCCCGTTTCTTTCAACGGAAAAATGCGATTTAAAGTGAGTTTAAGTGTTGAATTATCCTCAAAAGAGATTGAAGATCACATACTAGGTTTACCGGAAACACAAAAATATTTGGAAGGGAAAACCCCAAAGAAAATCATAATCGTACCAGGTAGAATTGTCAATTTCGTTAACTGACGAAATGGGAAAGTAAAGATTCTGAGTTTTTAATTTCAGTAACACAGCCTTGTAATGCGGGAGAATGAAGGTTGATTTGAGCGCCTCCTGCTAACAACATAACATTTGGTGCATCTTGTTGAAGCTGTTTGAAATAGGAAATCAAGAAGTCTTTGTCAATCGATGTTAACCAACTACTGATAATCGCTTTTGGTTGAATACGTTGTATGCAATCCAACAAGGAATCATAAGGAAGACTTTGCCCCAAATAAACCGTATGAAACCCTTTACTTCTCAATAAATATTGGTAGAATAAAAGTCCGATATCGTGCCAATCATGTTCTGGCAAGTAGAGCATAATCGGATTGGATTTATCCGTTGGAATTTTTTGTTTATCAATTTCAGAGATGATTTTCTGACGAATCAAGTTGGAAATAAAATGCTCTTGAGCGGCACTAATGCTATTCACTAACCACATAACCCCGATTCGATCTAGAAAAGGGATAAGATCTTCACTAAATGTTCTGGCAAGTCCTTTTTCATCAATGACAATCTGTAACGTTTCCGTGAACAATTGCTCGTCTGTGTGTAGTAACGATAATATTAATTTCTCTTCTGTGAAATTAATATTGCGGCTCATTTTTATTTCCCAGACTAAACGATGTACTTCATCTCTATTAAATTCAGCAATGCGAGAGATTTTGTGTCCGTTTTTATTTAAAAGACTAATATTCAATAAATAGGAAAGATCTTGGTCGTTGTAGTGACGTATTTGTGTTTCTGTTCGTTCAGGATTTAATATCCCATAACGTTTTTCCCAAATACGAATGGTGTGGGCTTTTATTCCCGTTAGGATTTCTATGTCTTTAATTTTATACTCTGCCATGGCTGTCTAGATAACCTCCTAACAAGAAAAGACAAACTTTGTTCAATGTAATGTAAAATATTTTTATTCAAGTACCTTTGCACCATGATTATTAAAGAAGCAACGTTCCTTATTTCAAACACTGAAATCGCAAAATGTCCAATAGATGGAAAACCTGAATTTGCTTTCATCGGACGATCAAATGTGGGAAAGTCCTCGTTGATTAATATGTTAACCGGAAAGAAAAATTTAGCTAAAACATCCTCCACACCAGGGAAAACACAGTTAATCAATCACTTTGTCATCAACGATAAATGGTACTTGGTCGATTTACCTGGATATGGATACGCGAAGGTGTCTAAATCGAAACGAAATAACTGGGAGAAATTCATTTCGGATTACCTTACCAAACGAAAGGAATTAGAAAATATTTTCGTTTTACTTGATGCTCGCTTAGAACCTCAAAAAATCGACTTAGAGTTTATGAATTGGTGCGGTGAGAAAAACCTTCCTTTCTCCATGGTTTTCACGAAGATCGATAAATTGTCAAGTTCGGCACTTCAAAAGAACTTAGCGAAATACAAGAAAGAAATGTTGAAATACTGGGAAGAACTTCCACCACTATTTACGACTTCAGCTACTTCAGGATTTGGTAAAGAACCGATTTTGAATTACATCGGACAAATCTTGGTTTAATCCACTTTCA
>JBEDCT010000147.1:0-7501 GCA_041176665.1 Bacteroidota bacterium
TGAAAACAAAAACACTAAAAAAGAACAAAGTAAACGTGATAACGTTAGGTTGTTCCAAGAATACCTACGACTCCGAAGTAATGATGGCTCAATTAAAAGCCAATCATTTTGATGTCGAACACGAATCAATGGAGGATGATGCCGAAATCGTGATCATCAATACTTGTGGATTCATTGATAACGCAAAACAAGAGTCCATAGATACAATTATTCGCTACGCAGAAGCAAAGGCAGAAGGATTGGTGGATAAAGTATACGTAACTGGATGTTTGTCCGAACGCTACAAAGACGATTTAGAAAAAGAAATACCCGAAGTGGATGCGTATTTCGGTACAAGAGATTTACCGCGTTTGCTGAAAACGTTAAAGGCGGACTACAAACACGAATTAGTTGGTGAGCGCTTACTTACCACACCGAATCATTACGCATACTTTAAAATTGCTGAAGGTTGTGATCGTCCATGTTCATTCTGTGCGATTCCAATCATGCGTGGGACACATATCTCTACTCCAATGGAGGATTTAGTGTTGCAAGCAAAAGGACTAGCGGCAAAAGGAGTAAAAGAGTTAATGCTCATCGCACAAGATTTGACGTATTACGGATTAGATTTATACAAGAAGCGTGCGCTTTCGGATTTAATTAAACGCCTTTCAGATGTGGAAGGAATTGAATGGATTCGTTTGCATTACGCTTTTCCGTCTGGATTCCCGATGGATGTGTTGGATGTGATGAACGAGCGTGACAATGTCTGTAAATACTTGGACATGCCGTTGCAACATGGTTCAACGAAAATTCTACAAGCGATGCGTCGTGGAATTACCCGCGAAAAGACGGAAGAATTGATTCAAACCATCCGACAAAAAGTTCCAGGTATTGCACTCAGAACAACCTTGATTGCTGGATATCCAGGTGAAACAGCTGCGGAATATAAAGAAATGTATGAATTTGTCGAGAAAAGCCGTTTTGATCGCTTAGGTATTTTCACCTATTCTCATGAAGAAAACACACATGCCTATCAATTCACCGATGACGTGACCGCGAAAATGAAGAAAAAACGTGCGGATGAAATCATGGAATTACAATCTGGCATCAGTTATGAATTGAATCAACAAAAAGTAGGTAAGGAATTTAAAGTTCTTTTCGACAGAGTAGAAGGGGACTATTTTATCGGACGTACAGAATTTGATTCTCCAGAGGTGGATAATGAAGTGTTGATTAAAAAATCGGAGTCATTTGTTCGATTAGGAGATTTTGAACGTATTTTAATTACGAGTGCAGATCATTACGATTTGTATGGACAAGTTATTTCCACTCAGAAATAAGGATACATGAAGTTTTTGGTGACGTTTTTACTATTTTGCTTGGTATTGCCCTCGTGCAATACGGATCGTTCAGCAGAAAATAAACGATTGGAATTGGTTTCGGGTTCCTTCGGGGAAGCGCAGCTTACTTTTGTTCAAAAGGCCGTGCAATTGAATAGCATTCAGTTAAACTACCCGAATTTTTCATCAAAAATATTCAATTCACTGGTGAAACAATTGATTCTTCGCGATACAATTGGAGTCTTCTGTACCGAACAAGAGAATTTAAACATTACCTACAAAGTCGAGCATTTTAGTAAAAACTTATTGTGCTTGTCTAAATTAGTTAAGGTAAAGTGTCCAATGGGAAATAAGAACTTTCAAATCAATGAAGTTCAAACGTATTTCCAGAATAACGATTCCATTTTTAAAGTGGAATTTGAGGCGCATGCTGATTTTAAAAAGGACTTGCTTACTCAATTGGAAGAAAGGAGCATGAGCCGTTGCACGAAGCCTGATTTGAATCAACTAAATTTTATCCTACGAAAGGGAAAATTCTATGTGCATGTTCCTTATGATTTCCCCATATGTAATACGGAAATACCCTTCAGCTTTGGAAAAAATACCGTCAAAGTTGCTTCCTTAACGCCGGTCGATCTTAACTAACATCAGCTCTGTTTCTCGCTCTCATTCCCGCTCTGTTTCTCTTTCTCTTTCTCTTTCTCTTTCTGATTCTGACGTCTAATAAAACCAAAAATCACTTTGCCAATTAAGTAGATAATGATGTGTAATCCCGTGCCTATCGCCACGAGGATACTATACATACCGCCACTTGAATGATTTCCGTCGTTCATTTCCCAGTATGCATAAACGAAGTAACTTAAAAAAATAATTCCGTGAAAATACTTCCATCCAATCGGTGGTTTTGAAAATAGCATCACGAGTCCAAAGAGGATGCCCATTCCCCAGAAAAATAGTTGGTCTTCGTTCATGTTTTAAAATTAACATTTTTTCCTCCGTGGTATGTGGACACCGAGAATTATTCAAGTGCTATAAAATTCTTATCTTCGCCAAAACTTCGATATGCGCGTGTATTTAGATAATGCGGCGACAACACCCGTCGCTCCTGAAGTGGTTGACGCCATGATTCCAGTCCTTAGAGATACTTTCGGTAATCCGTCTTCAACTCATTCCTTTGGTAGAAATGCAAAAGCATTGCTTGAAACGTCGCGTCGAACAGTTGCAAAACATTTGAATTGTTCGTCATCTGAAATAATTTTCACCTCGGGAGGAACAGAGGCGGACAATATGGCGATTCACACGGCCGTAACGCATTTGGGAGCGAAACGCATCATTACAAGTTCCATCGAACACCATGCCGTTGGACATACGGCTGATGCGATTGCTGCACATGAGAAAATCGAATTGGTACTATTGGATTTGGATTCCAAAGGGAACATTGATTTGGGGCAATTGGAGTCCTTGCTAAAGGATGGAACGCCAACCTTGGTGTCCTTGATGCACGCAAACAATGAAATCGCCACCATGATTCCCTTGAAAAAAATCGCACAGATGTGTCGACAATATGGAGCTTATTTCCATTCGGACACCGTTCAAACGATGGCGCATTTTTCCTTCGATTTATCTGATATAGACATTGACTTCATTACATGTGCTGCACACAAATTCCACGGTCCAAAAGGCGTTGGATTTCTCTATGCTAACAAGAAAACGAAAGTTTCGTCGTTTATACATGGAGGATCTCAAGAAAGAGGACTTCGTGGAGGGACAGAAAACATGGCTAGTATTGTTGGATTAGCAAAAGCGATGGATTTAGCATACGATTACGTTGAAGCGCATCAGAAGCATATTTTTGGATTAAAGTCCTACATGATGGAGCAATTGAAAAGTTTGTTTCCAACAGTAGCTTTTCACGGAGAAACGGATTTTGACAAAGCACTTTACACCGTGTTGAATGTCTGTTTACCCGCAACGGAAAAAACAAGTATGCTACTGTTTACCCTCGACTTAAAAGGAGTTGCAGTTAGCGGAGGAAGTGCTTGTACCTCCGGCGCAACAAAAGGATCTCACGTGTTAGAAGGAATTCAAGCGGACATGACACGTCCAAACGTGCGTTTCTCTTTTTCACGTTACACTACAAGAGAAGAAATCGATTACGCCTTGCAACAATTGCAACAAGTCTACCAACATAACTTAAGCTAGGACTAGCGCTTATACATGCAGAAAAGGAACATTTTATTCCTCTCCAGTTGGTATCCAAATCGGATAAAACCTACTCACGGGAATTTCGTGTTTCAACATGCACTCGCTGCATCCCAGTTTCACCAGGTTCAAATGCTTTACGTTTGTTTAGATGAACAATTGAAAGGAGGGATGGAACTGGTTAAAAGCAAGGAGCCTTTTCCAACAACAATAGCCTACATTCCCAAATCAAACATTCCGCTTTTTGGATCCATTTGGAATAACCTTCGCATCATTTTTTGTTATTTCAAGTTATTGAAAGAACTAAAGAAAGAAGGATTTCATCCGGAATTGATTCATGCGAATGTGGTTTATCCAATTGGAATCATCGCTAGATTACTTTCGATTAGACATAAAATCCCTTACATCATTACCGAACATTGGACTTGCTACCATCAAGAAGCATATCCACGTCCCAGCAAAATGCAACAATTTCTAACACGACTAGTTGCTAATAAAGCCAAGTTGATTTTGCCCGTAAGTGAGGATTTGGCTACGGCTATGCGAAATTCAGGAATTCGGACCAAAATGAACGTCGTGTACAACGTGATTGACACTTCGCTTTTCATTCCAGGGGAAAAGTCACAACGAAAAGGCAATCAATTGGTGCATGTTTCTTCCTTGGATCCTATGCAGAAAAACCCAAGTTTATTGTTTCGGGCCTTTGCTGAACTCGTCAAATGGAAACCTGAACTTACTTTGCATATCGTGAGTGATGGCGATTATTCCATGTTGCAAGAGGAAATAGAGCAATTGAACGTGGAACAACATATAGTTTTTCACGGTACTTTGGATACAGTTGGAATTGCTGCACTTTTGAAAGTTTCGGATTTGTTTGTATTGACAAGTCGCTTCGAGAATTTGCCTTGTGTGCTGATAGAATCCATTTCGGCTGGTGTCCCGATCGTTTCAACTAATGTTGGAGGTATTGACGAAATTGTTACTGTTGAACAAGGACAATTAGTGCCTTCCGATGATCAAGAGACGCTTGTTTCGGCAATAAAGGAGCAATTATTACGTTTGGACAAGTATGATTCGAACCTTATGCATCAAAAAGCAATAGAAAAATTTAGTTATGAGTCCATTGGAACAAGGTTTACAGAAATTTACGAAGTCATAATTTCCAATCATGCTTCGTAAAATCCTTGGTAATTTTGGTGTTCGCTTGATTTCAGCCATCGTAAACTTGATGATTGCGATTGTTGTGTCACAATACCTTGGAGCGAGTGGCAAAGGTGAACAAAGTTTAGTATTGACCATGATTGCTGTTGTGACCATTTTTGACAACATGGTTGGAGGAGCTTCCATTGTATACTTGACCAATAAATTGCGCATTCGAGAATTGTTTGTGGCATCTTATATCTGGACAATCATTGTAAGCGCTGTTTCCTATATCGTTTTAGTTGTTACTGATTTGGTTCCGGAAAAGTTCATCCTGTCTGTTGTGATCTTGAGCGCCGTTTCTTCCTTTGTTTCGATTCACAGTTCTATTTTACTTGGTAAGGAAAACCTAAGGTCTTTTAATGTATTGAGTTTTCTTGTGCCACTCATCAGTTTAGTCGCTTTACTCGTACAATTTATATTGAATTGGAATCGATCAGCTGAAGCCTATGTTTATTCGCTTGATGTGGCTTATGGGATAACACTGATTGTTAGTTTTTTACTCATTCTTGGACATGTGAAAAAGGATACGGTGTTTGATTTTCTCAATACTTGGGACACCTTTAAATCTTTATTCTATTACGGATTCCAAAATCAATTGGCGCATGTTTTTCAATTGTTGAGTTTCCGAATGAGCTACTTTTTTCTGGAAAGAGACTGTGGAGCTGCGGAAGTAGGGATTTACTCGAATGCCGTTTCGGTCATCGAATCCATTTGGATGATCTCCACAAGTATCTCTTTGTGGCAATATGCGAAAATTTCCAATTCAACGGATGTGAGTTATACCAAAAACATTACAGAGCAATTAACGAAATACGGATTATTGACGGCATTTATCGCCTTGCTCGTCTTGTTGCTCATTCCTGCAGGATTTTATGCTTGGTTATTTGGGAAAGAATTCCGTGGATTAAATGAATTGATGTGGTACCTCGCACCTGGAATTTGGGTTTTCAATTACGCACTGATTATTGGTCATTATTTTTCTGGGCATGGAAAATACTATGTGAATGCGATTGCGTCGGCAGCTGGACTTGTTGTTACGTGTGTTTCTGCATACTATTTGATTCCAGCTTTTAACATCCAAGGAGCAGCCATTTCAGCAAGCGCCTCTTATTTTGTGACCTCACTCGTTGTTATTCTTTATTTTAGAAAAGAAGGTGCTAACTTTGTGGTCTTTCCATCCATTCGTGAGTTAAAGACAACGATTGGACAATTGACATACCAACTAACAAAGCGAACGTAGCACATGAATAAGTTTAGCAAATTGGTCAAAGCACTTTCCCTCATTCTTCAAAAGCCTTATTTATTGAATAATGTGCTGAAGGATGAAATCGTTTTTAAAGCAGATTTCCAAAAGGCTTTTCCATCAACGGTGTTTAAACAAATTCGTTTGGTTGATTTGATGGAAACGGATGAGGTACAGATCACGCCTTATGCCTTTCTTTCCGGTTCTTCGTTAGCGACTGACTTTGCTTTACTGCAATTGTTATGTCGAAAATACCAGGTGAAAGATTACTTGGAAATTGGAACGTGGAGAGGGGAGAGCGCTGCTAATGTTGCGCCGTACGTGGATTCCGTATGTTCGTTTAATCTAGGTGATGAGCAATTGTTGTCCTTAGGACTAGATAAAAATTACGTGGAATCGCATCGGTTCTTTTCTAAAGACATTTCCAATATTCAACATGTATTTGGAGATTCTCAACGCTTTGATTTTGATCAATTGTACAAAAAGTTTGATTTGATTTTCATTGACGGTGATCATTCGACAGAAGCGGTTAAACGAGACACCGAGAAAATGTTATCCTATCTAAAAAATGACCAATCGATCATCGTTTGGCACGACGCGAAAGTCGATACAGAATATCCGCGATATGAAGTGCTCATGGGGATTTTTCAAGCCTTGCCATTAGAAATGCAGCAACATGTTTATCTGGTGGAAAATAGCCTTTGTGCTGTATATCTTCCAATGAACGTTTCCAGTGAAAGTCCTGTTTTGAATCGTTTGCCGAGAAATTTCTTTGAACTTACGCTAAAGAAACGTTCTATTCAGGATAAATAAACTGTTTTAACCAGCTTAAATAACAAACGTAGCGAAAGATGAGGTCTTGCTGCTTTGTGTACCTTAAATCGGAGAAAAACACCTTCCAATTCGATTCAATGAGCTCTTTTTGAACCAATTCATGAACATCCAAGTGTTTTAACGATTGAAACAAGTCAAAAAAAGCAGCTTCCTGTTCCATTAGCCATGCGTTTTGTGGAATAGAAAATCCTTTTTTATCCTTGCGTAGGCGAATCGATTCGGGCACTAGTCCTTTGATGGATTCACGCAAAATAAATTTACTCCATCCGTTTTTAATCTTGTAATTAGCTGGAAGTGAAAAGGCATGTTGGATGAGGTTGATGTCGTCCGAAAAAGGTGTTCTCGATTCAATGGAATATTGCATTGAGCAACGATCCTCCCAGCGTAATAAACTTTTTAGGTATGTTTCTGTACAATATTGTTTCAGGCGTTGATTGACGGTTTCAGATCGAAACTCCCCGTGAAATTGCAATTGTTCTGACTTTTCCCGTAGAATGGATGGTGTGATTAAACGCGTTTCCGGCTTCCATTTTTTGGATGCGATTTCCCGGAATTTTGCGGATGTTTTACTCAAGCGAATCTTTATAAAGGCCGCACCAAATTCCTTTAACGTAACAGGGCTATTTTCTAAAGAACGACACTCTTTTAACAGGGTTTTCCACTGAAATGATTTAAATAATTGATTAAAGTAAGAATA
>JBEDCT010000148.1:0-3694 GCA_041176665.1 Bacteroidota bacterium
ATACCTTTGTTATTAAATTATCAAAAACATGAAATCACTTTTCCTTTCAATCTCCCTCATGATAGGTGCGACATTAAGCGCTCAAACAACCGGGACACTTACCTTAGCATTTAGTCAAACACCTCATACTTCCTATGAAGGAACTAAAAATGTGATGGCCGTTTGGATTGAGTCAAGCACGGGGACGTTTGTAAAAACGCGTGCACGCAATGCTGGAGGAGGAACTTCCGACCATTTGGCTGTATGGGCGGTAAAAGCTGGTGGTTCTGCTGGGAATTGTATGGCTGCAAATTGCAATGTACTCGGAGCAACGACAGGAGCAACCCTTTCCAATTACGGAAATAGAAATTTCAGTTGGGATGGAACAGATGCCTCTGGAAATGTAGTTCCTGATGGAACATATAAAATCAAAGTAGAAAGCACGTGGAATCACGGTTCGGCTGCAACTACAACAAGAACGTACACCTTTGTTAAAGGTGCGGCTCAAGATGTTCAGACCCCTGCTTCAGATGCAAATTTTACAAACATCGCTTTAGCATGGAATCCAGCAGGCTCAGGTTTGGTAGAAAAAACACCAGAAATGGTTGTTACTGTTCGTCCAAACCCAAGTGCAAATGGAGTTTTCACTGTTGAGTTCGATTATGCAGTAAGAATTTCCGCGATGAACCTAGCAGGCGAAGAAGTTTATGCGGTAGATGTAAAAATGAATGAAGTTTCTAAAGAAGTGGATTTGTCAAGTTTATCAAGTGGTGTTTACTTTATTTGTGTAACAAACGGTTCGGCTGTGTCAAAAAACAAAGTAGTCATCAATAAATAAGAATCATTCAGCTTGAAATAGATTTAAAGGGGGGCAGTGCTCCCCTTTTTTATTGTTTGTCGGCAATCCAGTCCATTAGTTTGGGAGTAATATATACTTGGTATTTGCCAGTGGCATCGCTGTAAATCAAGTATGCTTGAATCTCAGGATGGACAGTTAGGAATTCCTTGGCTTTTTCCAAACCCATGACCAAAACAGCAGTTGCCAAGGCATCCGAAGAAATACATTTATTCGTGAAAATGGAAGCGCTCAACAACTCATTACTCGTAGGTTTTCCTGTTTTCGGGTCAATGTGATGCGCAATCTTCACCCCATTTTCGACAGTGAATTTGCGGTAATTCCCTGAAGTTGCAACCCCAATATTCTCAATTTGAAAGATCACGTTCAGTGGATTAACGTTGGTTTTATTTTCGATGGGTTGCTCCAATCCAATGTGCCAAGGAAGACCATCCCTCTGACCATGTGCATATACTTCTCCTCCAATTTCAACCACAAAAGAGGTGATTCCTTTTGAAAGGAGTAAATCTGAAACGAGATCAACGGAATATCCTTGTGCAAAAGCATTGAAGTCGAGAGACACGCGCGGATCACTCTTTGTTATCTTACCATGGGATAATGTGATCTTTTCAAATCCTACAAATGTTAACAAGCTGTCGATTTTTGATTGCTCCAGTTTGTCCTTTTTTTCCGGACCGAATCCCCAAGCGTTCACTAGTGGATAAACCGTTGGATCAAATGCGCCTTCCGTTAACGTCCAAATTTCTTTTGCCTGTAAAAAGCAGGCTTCAAAGTAGTCGTCTGTACGACCGTACTTTTCATTGTGATTGATTTTTGAGATTAAGGAATTGGATTGGTACGTAGAAACGGATTTATCAAAACGCTGCAACAATCGATTAATGTCCTTTTGTAGGTTTCGATTTTTTGCGTCGAAATATTGAATGTGATACGTTGTTCCTTGTGCTAATCCTTCAAGGTAGATGGCTTCGTCTTGACCAAAGCACATTCTTGTAATCCAAAGAAAAATCAAAAAAACGGGTATTTTTTTCATGAATCTAAGGTAGGTATTATCAAACAGTTATAGATTCATGCTTGCCGCTTTACTCGCATAAAATCCATTTGAACGAATGATTTCCTGTTTCAAATCGGTAAAATCTTGAACTTTCCCTAAGGACTTGTAACAAAGCAATAAATACCAATGTTGTTCTTCGTCGAAATTGTCAAACTTCGCTAAATCAATCACCCGGAGACGTTGTTCACACAAGTTGAATTGCTTTAAGTTGTATAAAGAGAGCGCAGAATAAAAGAGTGCATTGACATCGTCAGGGTACGAAGAAAGGATTTGGTCAAATCCAACTAACGCAGCTTTGTACTCCCCGCGATTGAAGTCATGAAGTGTCCCACTTAAAAAGTTCATGTAACTGATTTCTAAAAAGTCCTTTTGAATCTCATTGGCATCTTGTGCCTCTTGTGCCGCTGGTGTCCCGGTTAATAAATCAGTTTTATCTTGCCTAACTCTCTTTCGGTAATACCGGTAATCCAGCACTTTCAGGTCCTTTACGTAGGTTTCCATGGCGAAATATGACCTGTTTTTTGTCGTGTGGCGATCGACTTTTTTTAGGCTGCGTAACGGAAGTTGTACGATTTCCTCCGATGGGAAAATGGGTTTTTCGTTCGGTCGAAACATCATTCCTTTGTCTTTTGCCTTAAATTCTCGTTGGATTCTAACAGGTAAAAGTTCTTTTTCCTTGGGAAGTACGATTAAGGTATGAAGCTTCTCCTTGGATATGCGTTCCACTTGAACATACTTCTTCGAAGACTGGACCGGAGTTTTAACTGTTGAGCTTGTACGAGTATTCAAGTAAACAATAACCATGGACAGTGAAAGAATGACCACACTTGAAATTCTCCACAGGCGATTTCTAGCGCTATAATAACGCTTGTCTAGTTTTTTGATTGAATTCAATGCCGCCACATTTTCTTCGAATCCATCGAGGGCATCCGAAAGAAATGGATCCTTCAAACGTTGTTGCTCAAGGGCCTGTTTTTCCCGCGATGACATCCGATTAAAGTAAGATATGAATTCTTCTCGATTATTTTTCATGACTTCCCTTTCTTTTTTCCAGCAATAATTTTAGATTTCTCCTTCCATTTTGCAAATGACTTTTCACTTCTTTCAAACTATAATGAGTCATGTTTGCGACTTCCTCGTAGCTCTTTTTTTGCAAATAGAACAATTGAATGCAAATGCGCTGTTCATCTTTTAATTCTTCAAACACCTCAATCAAGCTTTCAATTAATTCATCATGTTCAAGTTTATCATCCAAACGTTGATCACTGTCGTCATATAAAAGATGTTCATCCTTTAGTTCTAAGTTAATTTTATTGGCGCGGAGAAACATCAAACTGCTATTTCGAGCAGAAACATACAGCCAACTTTTAAAATGCTGAACTTGATGCTGCTCTAATTTTTCTGAAAGCGATGCAAAAAGAGTAAGTGTGAGGTCCTCGGCATTTTCAATCTGTTTGACATACTTCAAACACACACCAAAAACCATATGAGCATATCTTTGATACAATTCATCGATGCAGCTAGTCCAAAGCTTTTCCTTGTAAAGAGAAATAATATCCTCATCACTTAATTTCCGCACAAATGACCTTTTATTTAATAGCATCTAAAACAAAGATGCAAGATTTATGGCTTTTCCACAAAAGAACAGTCTTTTTCTTTTCCCCTTCTAGAGGGAAGATCGCAGTTAGTCAGAGCTTGATAAACTATTTGTCTACGAAAGCACTTGAATGCAATAAAAAATCTTTTTTATAAAATTATTTCAGGACACCATTTCGTGTAGTAAGCTCTATTGATCGCAAGAGTCATTT
>JBEDCT010000149.1:0-3258 GCA_041176665.1 Bacteroidota bacterium
ATTATAAATTGAGCAAAATAAATCAACTAGTTGGTATTGCTCGCATCGAACCAGAAAGCAAAATTTGTCCAATTGGATCAGAAATTCCTGGACGTGTCGTTTCCATTTTAGTATCAGAAGGACAGGCTGTTAAAAAAGGCCAACTGATTATGTTGTTGGATGAAAGCACGGAATCAGCGCAAGTTCAACAAAGTTCAACAAAAATAAACACCCGTCAACAACGCGTAAAAAGTTTAGAGGCAAAAATAGCGGCTATCAACATCAAGTTAAAGGCGGCTGATGTTGATCGTAAACGTGACCGTTCCCTTGCCGATGCGAAAGCCGGAACGGAAAAGGCTGCTACAGATTCAGAAACGATCTTTAAAAACTTAGAGGCCGATTTAATCATTGCGAAAGCAGATCTGGATGAAGCAATTGCTGGTGTAAAAGAAGTAAATGCAGAAGCGAATTACCTGAACCAAATGAAGGATAAAAAACGTGTGTATGCACCAGAGGACGGAATGATGTTAAATTGGGATGTCAAAATCGGACAAGCGATTGCAGCGGGAACAAAGTTAGGTGATTTCGCTCCAGCGGGTAATTTAATCGCGATCACAGAAATCGATGAATTGTACGCGCTGAAAGTGAAAACTGGTCAAAAAGTATCGATAAACTTACAAGGAACCAACGATAAGTTGTCCAACGGAACGGTGATTTACTGCGCACCGTATTTATCCAAGAAATCCATTTTTAGTGATAGAGCAGATAACTTAGAGGATCGTCGCGTAAGGGAAGCACATGTGCGTGTAGCTAATCCCAACGCTGTATTGATTGGTAGTCGTGTTGAATGCATTATTTCTTTATAGATGCAACTGTTTTTCACTGCCCTTAAATTCATGAAGTTCGATAAGCCGAAAAGCGTTGGAGCGCTCTTTGGTGTCATCATTTCCATCTTTTTAGTGGGACAACAAACGGGGATTTTCACTTTCTTGACGAATGCCATGTGTTATTACGTTCGAGTGAACGATGGCTATGTTTGGGTGACCGATAACAAAACAGAAAACGTGAATGCGTTAGCACCGATCGATGTCCGTCTAGGATATGAAATTGAAAGTTTGCCATATGTGGAGAAAGCACACCAATTGGTGATTTCAAATGGTGCCGCTCGTTTTACGGATGGAACTTCCGCGGGAATGAGTGTAGTAGGGGTTGAGTTACCGGAGTTCAATGGGATTCAAGATGGAATTATTTTTGACGGTAAACATGCGGACCTCATTCCAGATGGCGCTGTTTCCGTGGACTTTTTTGATGGAAAGGCACTTGGGAATCCCGAGAAAGGAAACTATTTCGAAATCAATGGGAAGCAAGTATACATTGGGGCCATTACGAAAGGAGCTAGGTCCTTCGGTGGTGGACTCATATCCTACACAACGATTGCGCGTGCACGATTTTTAGGCAATGTTCCGGTGAGTAAAACCTCCGCTTTTCTTGTGAAAGTGGATGACGATAAGCACATGCAAGACGTCGTGAATTACATCAACACGAACATTCCGGGTGTCAAAGCTTGGATGCCAACGGAGTTCAAGAATCAAACCATTCTTACGGTGTTGAAGTCCAGTGGAATTGCCTTCTCATTTGGAACCTTGATCATTTTCGCTTTATTATCTGGATTTGTGATCATTGGGTTGACCTTGTATTCTGCTGCGATTGACCGCATCAAGGATTATGGTACGCTCAAAGCGATTGGAGCGACAAACGGTTACATTCGCAAATTAATCCTCATGCAAGCCATCATCTATTCCATCATCGGATTTATCATTGGCTACGCGTTAATTGAAGGATTTAGAAATGGAATCGCCAATGCAGGAACCTTATTTACCTTCTCCCCAATGATTAAAGTTGGATTCTTCGTCATCACAGCAGTTATCTCTATTTCAGGAACCTTGTTTGCGATTCGACGCATTACGAAATTGGAGCCAGCTTCCGTGTTTAGAACGTAGGTAAATTCTGTTTCAGTTACTCATGATATTTAATAAGGCGTCAATGGAATTCCATTGACGCTTTTTTTATCTTTGTACATTATATTTTTTCAATCACTGACTATGTTTAACCATTCCCTCAAGTTATTTTTGTGTTTCTTTATTCTCCTTCCCACTCTTGTTTCCGCACAAAACTGGGACATCTATTTATTAGAGAAAATAAACCTGGAACGAAATCAGTCACTTGATCCGACTGTTAAATTCATTACGAATAGTGTGAGTCCCATGAGTATTGGCGCGCCGATTGCCGTTTTGGGACTTGGACTCATTCAAAAGGACAGCAGTCTAAAAAGCAATGGAATCATCATGTTGGAAGCGCTATTTGTAAATGCCTTTACGACGACCGCTTTGAAATTAGCATTTAAACGGGATCGTCCATTTGTGACCTATCCGTATTTGGACAAGCAAGCAGATGCAGGATCCTATTCCTTCCCATCTGGACATACGTCAAGCGCGTTTGCGTTGGCAACGTCCATGAGTTTGGCTTTCCCGAAGTGGTATGTGGTTGCCCCTGTATTTTTGTACGCGAGTGCGGCTGGATATTCTCGGATGCACTTAGGAGTCCATTATCCAAGTGATGTGTTAGCAGGTGCGATTGTGGGAACGGGATCTGCGTTATTATCGAATTACCTGCAACAGCGATGGACGGGTAATAGAAAGCACAAAGTGAAATTATAACAAAGCCTGATACTTAATCTATCAATGTTTTGTATTTCGAAGGAGAGACACCCATGTGTTTTTTAAAGTGGCGGTAAAAGGATGTGCGTGAATTGAAGTGACACTTTTCCCCAAGTGTTTCGATGGTAAAGTTGTCCAGATAACCATTATTCAACAAGGTCAGCGCATGAATGACTCTCATCAGATTTAAATAGTCACTTTGTGAAAAGCGGCAATGGTATTTCATGGCAAATTTGAGATGGCTTTTCGGGTAATTTAAATGATTGGCAATTTCATGAATTAAATTCGTGCTGTTGGACTGTATAATCAGGGCAGGCTTCAAGGTCCTTAAATCTAGAATAAGTTTTTCCAAATTCTTTCGAATGATCACTTCAATCGCTGTATCTCGTGGATCTATTTTTTGCAAGGGTTTGGAATTCCAAACGCTAAATTCGTTCAAGAAATCTCTATGTGGATCCTTCTTTTTGAAAACTTCATTATACAGAAGAGAGTGGTTGAAGAACAAATAAGAAACAAATAATATCCAAACAATGATTGTATTATCAAACATGCCTTGAATTGC
>JBEDCT010000150.1:0-5032 GCA_041176665.1 Bacteroidota bacterium
GTTAAATGCTAATAAAGTAAGCCAAGCTTCTTCTAATTTATTTTCGCACAAAAGTGCTTTTGCTTTTTGATGCAGTTGTGCTTCGAGTTCAATCGCGTCGTTTTCTAAAGATACAAATAATTCGCTTAATTCAATTAGCTTATATTCATTTACATCGGTTTCATTTGGCAACTCTTCAATTCCTGCTAATTGTCCAAGGTCGTTTCCGCTGAGAACGCGACTATTTCTTATATCGACTGGCAGGACATCGAATCCAATGCCACAGCTTGTAATCGGTTTTTTGATTTCGAACATCGAATGTTCATTCGCTCGAACGTACCAATCTCCTCCCATGCGCGAAACCAAATCAATTTTATGTTGATCGATTAATCCTTTTTCATCGATGAGGTCTTCGCGTACATGCATGCGCAATACTTCACAAATGATTAAGTTTCCAGCTCCGCCTTCATGTCCTAGTTCTTTCACTTCGTTGACACGACATTCAAACTGAACCGGTGCCTCCGCCACACGAAATGGTTGAATGGTTTCCGATTTAATCGGCGTTAGTCCCGCTTTTTCAAATTCACTAATCCCCGGTGAATAAGGGGAACTTGCTAAACTCATCTGATGAACGATGTCGAAATTCACAATGTTAATCACTACCTCCGGCAACTCCTTCACGTTTTTATAGGTATCCTTCGTTTCATTTGTCCTTCCTGATCGCGCAGGAGAAAAAATTAAAATCGGTGGATTCGCACTGAAAACATTGAAAAAACTAAATGGCGCCAAATTTGCTTGTCCGGCAAGGTTCATTGTCGAAGCAAACGCAATAGGCCTTGGACCAATAGATCCAAGCAACAACTGATGTAGTCGCTGTACCGATATTTCTTGTGGATTAAATGTCAACATAATGAATTCAAAATTACTTTTTTCTTCCCTTTCTTTGAACGTAATTTTTCAGGAGTTATTCACAGATTTCAGGCTTCTTTTCATACTTTTACCGAAGAATTAACCTATGATCAAGTCTACCCTCATTTTCTGTTTCATTTTCGCTTGTTCCTTCCTTCATGCACAAAATAAAAAAGATGTGCACGGTAAACGAACAGGTAAATGGGTCTACACCGGAGCGGATAAACCGAGTTCGGGTATTTCTAAAACAGGTAAAGTGGAAGAAGGTATTTATGTCCACGGCCGCAAAGAAGGAATTTGGACAAAATTCCATAAGGACGGAAAAACACCGAAATTAAAAGGAAATTATACCGATAACCGTCCCGAAGGTTCGTATACGCGTTTTTATGCGAACGGACATATCATGGAGCAAGGAAGCATTGGAAAAAATGGCTACAAAGGAAACCTAGTTCGCTATTTTGAGAATGGTGTCCCTTCGTATAAAGCTGTTTACAACAACGAGGGACAAGAAACGGGGAAGGTGCAATACTTCCATGAAAATGGAAAAATAGCCTTGGAATATTCGGTGAAGAATGGAGTCTTGATTGGAAAGGTGAACCGTTACAATGCACAAGGAAATCTTGTCGAATCGTTTGATGTTTCTGATTCAGGATCTATTTCAAATAGAAGAAATTATGCAAATGCTCCACAGGCTAGAACACCGGTTTCTAGCACGGAATCAATGATTTACCCGCCAAAAATCACCAATCCAAGAATGAAGGGATTGAAATTTATTACCAATGGCTACAATAAAGTATACAATGATAATGACGAAATATGGATGGAAGGAGAATTTAAAAATGGTCAATTGTGGGATGGAAAAGTCTATGACTATGACGCCGATGGAATCCTTCAAAAAGTGCGTATTTTCAAAACTGGACGCTATCATTCCGATGGACAGTTATAAGATTCCCAAGGATTTCTTAATTTTACACCCAAATAAAACACTATGAAAGCATACGTATTTCCCGGACAAGGTGCACAGTTCACCGGAATGGGTAAAGATTTATATGAACATTCGGATTTGGCAAAATCCATGTTTGAAAAAGCGAATGAAATCCTTGGTTTTGATATCCAAAAAATCATGTTTGAAGGAAGCGAAGAGGAGTTGAAACAAACAAAAGTAACGCAACCGGCAATCTTTTTGCATTCAACGATTCTAGCAGCTTGCTTGGGGGATTCCTTTCAACCGGCAATGGTTGCAGGACACTCACTTGGTGAATTTTCGGCATTGGTTGCGAATAAAACGTTGAGTTTCGAGGATGGACTTCGTTTGGTTTCTCAACGTGCACTAGCGATGCAAAAGGCATGCGAAATGCAACCGTCAACTATGGCTGCGATTCTAGGATTGGAGGACGATGTTGTAGAAAAAATATGTTCGGAAATTGACGGTGTCGTTGTCCCTGCGAACTACAACTGTCCTGGACAATTAGTGATTTCTGGATCTATTCCGGCAGTGGAAGAAGCTTGTGCGAAATTAACCGAAGCGGGAGCGAAAAGAGCCTTGATGTTACAAGTAGGTGGTGCGTTCCACTCACCTTTGATGGAACCTGCACGTGAGGAATTAGCTGCAGCCATTGAAGCAACTCATTTTTCTCAGCCTTCTTGTCCAGTATATCAAAATATCAATGCGCAAGCAGTTTCTGATCCGTCGGAAATCAAGAAAAACTTGGTGTTGCAATTAACGGGTGCGGTGAAGTGGACACAAATCATGAACAATATGTTAGCGGACGGCTGTTCGGAAGTCGTGGAAGTGGGTCCAGGTAAAGTATTACAAGGATTATTCAAAAAAGTAAACCGTGAATTGACGACCAGTAGCGCAAGCATCGAAGCGTAATTCCATCAAAGAAAATAACGAAGGCTCACAGAAATGTGGGCCTTTTTTTGTGAAGTTTATGGAATGTTTCACCTTTCGACATCTTAATGGAAATACAAAACCATTAACTATGAAAAAAATCTTCGCAGTGTGGATGCTTATCTTAGCAGGAAACACGTTTGCTCAATCTGTAACTGGTGACATCATTGGAAAGGTGATGAATTTTAACGACGATAAACCCTTACCCAATGCCCGAGCGATAGTAGAAGATCAGGATAAAAAATACTATGCGATGACGGATGTTGATGGACGCTTTCGGATCTCTAGTGTTCCAGTTGGGAAGTATACCTTGTACATCGTGTACAAGTCAGATTCGTTGAAAGGAATTCCAGTAGATGTTCCCATTGAAGCCTATTGTAACCTTGGAACGATTTTGATGAACACGAATGCTGTTCAAACGATGAAAGCGGTTCCGGTAGGTAGTGGACGCATTCGCTTAATCTATGGTGAATTGCCCACGAAAGAATTGACATCCAAAGATTTAGTGCATAACGCGAATAAGTTCGATATTAAGACGCTCGCGACTTCCATGTCCTCCGAAATTAAAGTAGATGACGACGGTCAATTGATGTTTCGTGGTGCGCGAAAAGGCGATATGATTTATGTGTTGGATGGAATCAAAAGTAACGAAGTGTTCAGTGTTCCAAGTTGCTCGATTAATCGAATGATGGTCTATACAGGTGGACTTCCAGCAAAATACGGCGATACACTCGGAGGTGCGATTGTTGTTGAAACAAAAAGCTACTTCGACTTATACCGAGCGTATATGTCCAATCAAGAATAAGCACAAAAGAATAATCAGGAAGGCGGCAGAAATGTCGCCTTTTTTGTGGAAGTTACTTTTCCGACAAAAATGGATAATCGATTTCCCAAAGAAATAATCCATGCGCTGGAACGGAAACGGCCGCTTCACTGCGGTTCTGTGCCGCAATAATCTCATCGATTTCTTCTACCTTCAATTTTCCAAGTCCAACTTCGATTAAGGTCCCAACAATCGCTCGCACCATATTGCGCAAAAATCGATTGGCAGAGATTTCGAAATACAAATGATCCTCAGCCTGAACCCATTCTGCATGAAAAACGGTGCAGATATTCGTCTTTACAGTGGTATGCAATTTGGAAAAAGAACCGAAATCCTTGGTGCCGAGTAAACGAGTTGCTGCTGCATTCATCGCGTCTACATCCAAGTCTTGTTGGAAATACCAACTTTGATCTTGTTGAAAGGGATCTTTTTGCTGATGAACGAAATAACGATAGGTGCGTTTGGTTGCGTGGAAACGCGCATGTAACTCAGCCGATACTTTGTAGGCGTGATATGCACTGATATCCGGCGGAAGCATGCGGTTTAACTTAAAACACAAGTGCTTTTCGTCCCAGTCTTGTGGTAAGTCTACGTGAAAAAAATACGATTTCGCATGGACTCCGGCATCCGTTCTTCCACAGCCAAAAATGGTAATAGGGGTATTTCCGAAAACCTTCGAAAAACAGCGTTCAATCGTCTCCTGAACACTCGGTGCGTTCGGTTGAAACTGCCATCCATGATAATCAGTTCCTCGGTAAGCGACTTGGACAAAATAACGTTGCATAAAGAAGCCACCAAGGTACAAAACATTGGTGGCTCCCTCAAATTGCTGATAAAATTTATTCTAAATAAAGCTGAATTCCATATTGAGAATCCACGCTATAGTCAAAAGTGATGGTCTGACTTCCAGAAATTCCTTTCAAGAAGGTCCAAGTGATGATACCAGTTTTTTCATCGACTTTCCCTTCGACTAATTCGCCTTGCTTCACTTTTATGTCCTCTTGATTGGAAACGGGATATTGGTCCTTCACAATCAATGGAATCATTGCTCCGCCATTGTTTTTGATTTTAATTTCCCAGGTAACTTCGAATTTCTGACGGGAACCAATTGTTTTAATTTTTGATTTCTCTTTCACTCTTGTTCTTTCCACACTCACTTTACTATCCTTTCCAAAAGAGAAAGAAAGGGTGTCCTTCGTGGAGTTCACATCTAAAAAGGATTTCCCCATGAATGTTCCATCGAAGTAAATATTTGACTCACCACTCAATAAATTCAATTTTTCCCATCCAACAACCTGTGCAGATAAATACACGCTAGGATCAATTTTCGGAATCACGTGGTATTCGTAAGATGCAGGTAATTCATGTGTGGCAATACTCACTCGGTGATCCATGCCATCGGATGGAATGGACATTTTGGACTGAAT
>JBEDCT010000151.1:0-12301 GCA_041176665.1 Bacteroidota bacterium
TCTGATGAAATTATCAGTGAATTGGAAGCAAAGGGGATAAAAAACATTAAATTTAACACCGTCAAGGACGGACAGAGTCTATCGGAAATTCAAATCGACAAACCAATCGAGTATTGGCGAAGCTTTTTGATTCTCGGACTCCTATTTGTATTGATAGAAATGGCATTAATAAAATTTTGGAAATGAAAATCCTGATTAAAAACGCAAAAATTATCGACCCGACTTCTTCCCATGATGGAAAAAGAATGGACCTACTTGTAATCGACGGAACTATCTCTAAAATAGCCAGTGAAATAGCTGATGCTGATGCCATAGAAGTGGCTTCAAACGACCTGCATATTTCTATGGGATGGGTAGATTTAAAAGCTGACTTTTGTGATCCAGGAATGGAACACAAGGAAACCATTCAAAGTGGATTAGACGCGGCTTCCATGGGTGGATACACACATGTTCATGTTGTTCCAGGAACACAGCCAAGTATTGACGGAAAAACGCAAATTGCTTACCTGTACCAAAAAGCAGAAGGGCACAGCACAAGTATTCATGCATTGGGAGCATTGACAAAAGGTCTGAAAGGTGAAGAATTAGCTGAAATGTACGATATGTATCAAATCGGTGCAAAACTGTTCACAGACGATACACATAGCGTATCCGCAGGAATCATGTACCGTGCATTATTGTACACGAAAAACTTTGGCGGAAAAGTACTTGCTTTTAGTAGAAACGAATCCTTAGCTGGAAAAGGACAAGTCAACGAAGGCGAAGCATCTACGCGAACAGGACTTAAAGCGGATCCTTCCATTGCAGAGATCATCGAAATCGAACGAAACCTACGCTTACTCGAATATACAGATGGAAGCATCCACCTCAGTGGACTTTCCACAGCAGAAAGTGTGCGCTTGGTGAAAGAAGCGAAAAAACGCGGTTTAAACGTAACGGCAGATGTCCACGTGATGAACTTATGTTTCACCGAACAAGCCATGTTGGATTTCGATTCGCACATGAAAGTTCTTCCCGTTTTACGTAAAGAATCCGATCGCTTGGCGCTTTGGGAAGGATTAAACGACGGAACAATCGACACGGTAGTGACAGATCACCGTCCAGCAGATACCGAAGAAAAAGAACTCGAATTTGACTTAGCCAACTTCGGTGCTCCACAATTAGAAACTTGTTTCGCTGCATTGAATAGCAGTAACGAAGCTGACCTTACGAAGTTCATCACAGCCATTAGTCAAAACAGTAGAGAAATTGCTGGAATTCAACAACTGAGTATCGATGAAGGGAATGTGGCAGATTTAAGCATCTTTGATCCAAGTATCGCTTACGAATGGTCTTCCGAATCCAATCACCATCGATTTAGTCCATTTAAAAATCATTCGATGAATGGCAAAGTAATCGGTATCATTCATGGCGCACAAGCGAGTCTTCAATTAGCCTAGGGTGTCTAGAAAGTTTTTCATAAATCAGTTTTTTAAAGAAAACAAAATGGTCGGTTCACTCATACCGAGCTCGCGTTTCCTTGCAACAAAAATGCTGAAAAACATTCCTTTTGAACAAGCAAAAGTCATTGTTGAACTCGGACCAGGAACCGGAATCTTCACGGAAAAAATCATGAAGCGCTTGAATCCAGATACACATTTGGTAGTGATTGAATTAAACGATGAATTTCATCAAAAACTTGCAGCGAAAACACATCAAGAAAATTGCCACATCGTTCATGGGTCCGCAAGTGATCTTGAAAAAATTCTTTCTGATCTTGGATTGGGGAAAGCGGATTGTATCGTTTCTTCCCTCCCACTTTCGAATTTCCCAAAAGAAATACGTGTGAGCATCATGCAGGCTGTACTTCATTGTTTGATTCCAAGCGGAACCTTCATTCAGTTTCAATATACCCTGCAATCGAAAAAACACTTCAAAAGTTTATTTAACAACGTAGCCATCGATTACGCTGCTTTCAACTTTCCACCTGCCTTCGTTTACAGCTGTTCGAATAGCTGATTTCTTTTGCGTATCTTTGCGCAAAATTTGAAGCATGTTAAGTGTAAATAACCTATCCCTCCAGTTCGGAAAACGCGTACTTTTCGACGAAGTAAATGTGAAATTTGTCAATGGCAACTGCTACGGCATCATTGGTGCGAACGGAGCGGGTAAATCAACTTTCCTTAAGATTTTAACGGGTGACCAAGATCCAACAACAGGACGTGTGGAACTCGAGCCGGGAAAACGTATGGCTTTCTTGAAACAAAATCACTTTGAGTTTGACAAAGTTCAAGTTCTTCAAACAGTGATTATGGGACACAAGCGCCTGTATGAAATTATGGTGGAGAAAGATGCGCTGTATGCCAAAGAGGACTTTAGCGAAGCTGACGGGATGAAAACCGCAGAATTAGAAGGAGAATTCGCCGACTTAGAAGGATGGAATGCAGAAACAGATGCAGCGACATTGCTGAGTAATCTTGGCATCGATGAATCTAAACATTACCTGTTAATGGAAGATCTTTCGAATGATTTGAAAGTACGTATCCTTTTGGCGCAAGCACTTTTCGGAAATCCAGATGTGTTGATTCTCGATGAGCCGACGAATGACTTGGACTTGAAAACCATTTCATGGTTGGAGGATTTCTTACTCGACTTTAGAAATACCGTGATCGTTGTATCGCATGACCGTCACTTTTTAGATACCGTTTGTACGCACATTTGCGACATCGACTATAGTAAAATCAACATGTTTACCGGAAACTACTCTTTCTGGTATCAGTCTTCACAGTTAGCGACGAGACAACGTTCTGACAAAAACAAAAAAGCGGAAGAGAAGAAAAAAGAACTTTTGGACTTTATCGCGCGCTTTTCTGCGAATGCATCGAAATCCAAACAAGCAACGAGTCGTCGTAAAATGCTCGACAATTTGGACTTAGAAGAAATCCAACCATCATCTAGAAGGTACCCTGGAATCACCTTCCACCAAGATCGTGATGCTGGAAATCAGATTTTGAACATTGAAAATTTATCCAAAACGGTTGATGGAAAGACCTTATTTAAAGACATTAACATCACCATCAACAAAGGAGATAAAATTGCATTCATTTCCAAAGAATCGGTTGCATTAACCGCATTCTTCGAAGTGTTGACAAACAACACAAAAGCTGACACTGGAGAGATTACCTTCGGAACAACCATTACAACGGCGTACTTGCCAAATGATAACCACCACTATTTTGATTCGAAAAATCCATTGATTGACTGGTTACGTCAATATGCACAGTCGGATGAAGAACGCGAAGAAGTGTATTTACGTACCTTCCTTGGACGCATGTTATTTACTGGTGAAGAAGCAATGAAGCATGCAACCGTTCTTTCTGGAGGAGAAAAAGTACGTTGTATGTTATCCAAAATGATGTTGGCTAAAGCTAATTTATTGTTGATGGATGAACCTACGAATCACTTGGACTTGGAATCCATTACAGCCTTGAACAACGCCATGAAAGATTTCCAAGGAACTTTGTTGTTCACTTCTCATGACCACGAATTGGTCAATACAGTAGCAAATCGCATCATCGAAATCACTCCAAATGGCATCATCGATAAAATGATGACTTTTGATGAGTACTTGGCAGACGATAAAATCACTCAACTACAACAAGAATTATACGCGTAATGTCCGGCGTGATACAATACCGTATTTCTTGTGTGAACGCCCAACAGCGTTATGTTCAATTTTCGGCTACGTTTCCTTGTCCTGAAGAACACCTAAGTCTCCATTTAGCGTCTTGGCGTCCCGGAAGGTATGAATTAGGAAACTTTGCGAAAAACATCAAAGGATTTCGCGTTTTTGATGATCAAAACAAAGTCCTAACTTTTGAGAAATCAAACAAGGATACTTGGCAAATTCCAACGTCAAACACAGCGTTTATCCGAGTGGAATATGCGTACTACGCAAGTGAATTAAATGCTGGATCAACGTTTTTAGATGATCAGCAGTTGTATGTAAATCCGGTGAACTGTTTTTTATTCACCGAACAACAACTGGCATACGAGCTAACTCTCGATATTCCATCGAACTGGAAAATCGCATCCGCTTTGAATTTTGATGAAAATACGTGTCGTGTAGATCATTTCGATAAACTTGCCGATAGTCCTTTCATCTGTTCAGCACAACTTCAAAAAGAATCGTACGAAGTCAAAGGACACCAATTTCACATTTGGTTTAACAATCAAAGGTTCATCCAATGGAAAAAAGTCCTTGTTGATTTTGAGAAATTTACACGTGCTCAAATCGAGGACTTTACGGAGTTTCCAGTAAAAGAATTTCATTTCTTGATTCAAACGCTTCCTTTTGCAGCGTATCACGGCGTGGAGCACTTGGAAAGCACAGTCATTACCCTTGGACCCAATTATGATGTTTTTGGATCCTTATACAAAGAATTACTCGGTGTTTCATCTCACGAACTTTATCACGTGTGGAATGTTAAAAGCATTCGTCCGGCAGAAATGCACCCCTATGATTTCAAAGAAGAAAATTACTCGGTATCTGGATTTGTTTACGAAGGAGTTACCACCTATTTAGGAGATTTATATTTACTTCGAAGTGGTGTTTTTAGCTTGGAGCAATATTTAGTAGAACTTTCCAAACAACTTCAAAAACACTTTGATAATCCGGCTCGTTTTAATTATTCAGTGGGTGAATCTTCTTTTGACACATGGCTGGACGGATACACACCCGGAGCGCCAGGTAGAAAGGTTTCCATTTACACAGAGGGTTGTTTACTTGCGTTTGTGACGGATATGAAAATCCGCGAAGCAACGAAAGACCAGTATGGTATCCAAGAAGTCATGAAACAACTCTATTTTAATTTCGCAGAAAAAGGAATAGGTTATACGTGGCAAGATTACCAACAGACACTAGAAAATGTCAGTGGTATTTCTTTCAAGGACTTTTTTGATCGATTTGTTTTCGGAACGGAACCTTATGGATCAATTTTAGTTGAAGCCTGCACGTATTTTGGATTGGAAATTCACCAAGTTCCTTCATCTAGTTACGCCGAAGCACGATTAGGGCTGAAATTCCTTCCGAAGGGACCCGATGCGCAAATTATCGCCATTTATCCTGGATCTCCAGCGGACCTTGGAGGACTAGCGCTGAACGATGAAATTATCGCCGTTGATAATATGCGCTTGCAAAATAACTTGGATCAATGGTTGGCATACGAGGAAGAAGGAATGAAAACCGTTTTGGTCAATCGCGGTGGACGTCTCCTCGAGAAATCATTACCCGAAGTCGATCGTTTCTTTTACCAAACTCACTCCATAAAGAAATTAGATTTATTGGATAAACACCAGCGAAAAGCAAGGAGGTATTGGGCGAATTTGTCAATCGACTAATTGACGAAAGGCATCCTTCGGGAAGTTTAAAAAACTCAACTTTTCTGTTGCGCGCGTAACCGATGTATACAACCAACGCAAATAGTTTTTTGTCTTCATTTCTTCTGGAATAAATCCATAATCAATGTACACATGTTTCCATTGTCCACCTTGGGCTTTGTGCACAGTGACGGCATGCGCATATTTTACTTGCAAAGCATTGAAATACGGTGATTTCATGATTTTCTGGTACCGTTTTGATTTGACTTTCTCATCCGAGAAATCTTTTTCAATGGCATAAAACAATTGACTCAACTTGTCACGCTTTAAATTCGGTGATTCCTCTGTCAGGCTGGCTGTATGAACAATGACTGTCACACTTGGCACCTCTGGATAATCGACAAAAGATAAGTCCACGTGAACAAATTCAAATCCATACTGCTGTTCCACCTTTCGAACACGTTCGACCTTTGCCAACTCACCATTTGCAATGAATCCCATCACAGAAATAGGGTCCAACCAAAAATAATTATTCTTCACAATCATCAAAAGGTCTCCTCTTTCGAGAACATCCTCTCTGTAAAACAAGCGTTGACGAATTTCCTGATTCCATTGGTTCGCTCGTTTATTCGAAAGTGTGAGAACGATGGTGTCCTCCGCCCCTACTTGATCATAGGACTGTTCAATCCATTCTTGAAATTCCGCTCCTTCACAACGAAAGGTACTTTGCTCATCAATTTCCGTAATGAAGGGCAATTCGTAGTTTTCCTTCTCCCGTATAAATGTCGCGTTCTTCAGGATGGCTGAATTTTCCTTTACACGAACAACTTCGCACAACTGACTAGAAAAGACCAATACCGTTGGAAAAAACGACTCAAAAGCCTCCTTATTCAATGCAATCGACTCCTCCTGTCCTACGGGCGGCAACTGTCCTAAGTCACCAATGAAAACCAAATGACAATTTACCCCTTGAAAAACATAATTCATCAAATCCACCAGGACATTTGGACCTTCGTATTCCGATTCATTACTAATCATTGAGGACTCATCAACAAAGAAGAGCGTGTTTTTATACAAATTCTTCGCAGGTGTAATTTTTGAATGCGTTAATTCGTTTCCAGAAAAGTAGATTTGCTTGTGTATCGTACTTGCTGGATGTCCGGCAAAATTGGAAAGTACCTTTGCGGCGCGTCCTGTCGGTGCAAGTAATTTGAATCCGATTTTTTCTTGTTTCAATGTCTTTACCAAGGCAGAAACCAAACTCGACTTTCCTGTCCCTGCAAATCCGGACAACTGCCAAACTTTTCGTCCGTGTTCATGCATAACGAAATCAAAAAAGGTATGTACGGCATCCGATTGATTCGAGGTAAACTCAAAGCCAAAATTCGCTTGTACAGCCTTTAAATAAGTTTCTCTTCGTTGATCCATTTTAACTTAAACGTCCACCCGGATTTTTCCCCAAGGAAGGAGTGGGTATAAAGTTAAATATTGTAGCTTTGTAAAGCATGTTTTATCTTTCCTCATTCTTAAAAAGAACGGAGTTCGGGTGAAAAGATTGTACAAAGCAAGTTGCATATGAGTAAAAACCTATTTCTTGATTTCCAAGCAGATATTCTTCAGATAATCACTGAGGACAATACGGGTGAATTTAGTCATGAGCACATTTCTTTTGATGCAGGACGTCCCTTTTCGATTGAAGAACTAAAAGACCGGATCAGAAAACAGCTCACAGAGGCAAACTTACAACGTATCACGTGGTTCGACCCCAATTTCACCTTGATTCCTATGTCCATTTTCATGGAAAGTGAACTGGAGACCTATTATCAATTGAACTTCGGCAAACTCGCAAGTGGATTTCAGATTCAATTCGAAGCGATTCACGCGTTACAGCTTGTGGTAGTCTACACGGTTCCAACATGGATCTTGGAACTTACACAAGGAACCTTGCTTCAAACAACAGTGCATAGCCATATTTCCTTTTTACTGAATAAACAATTCAATGAAAACAGCTTAGACAGTACCTATCTCGTCTTGTTTGATCATACGTTTGTGCTTTCAGTGAAACAAAATGGAAAACTTCAACTTTGCTTACCTACAGAATATCAATCAGCAACAGATGTTCTATATTTTATTTTGTCAAACCATCAGAAGATGCACTTGTCAAAAAATAATACGCTTTCAGCATATGTGCTAAATACACATTTCGATCAAGAAGCATTTGAATCCCTTTGGTGTCAATTCAAAGATTTCAACGATTTCAGCACCCACTTCTATTCTCAAGCAGCTTACCAAAAAACTATTTTGTGCGCATTATCCGTGGTTTCTTAAAAGGGAAGCGTTTCGCAACGCCACCTAACTTTCCCTCTCGTCCAACAACCGATTTCGCCAAAGAGGGACTTTTCAATATCCTTGAAAATAGAGTAGATTTGGATGAAATGGAAATCCTTGATTTATGTGCAGGGACAGGCAATATTTCCTTTGAATTTGTATCGAGAGGCGCAAAACATGTCTTGTCCATTGACAGTCATCCACGCTGTGTGCAATACCTCAAAGGAAACATCAGAGAATTAGAAATTGAAGAACAAATGCAAGTATACAAGTCCGATTGTGTTGTATATTGTCGAAATGCACAAAACGTACAGTACGATTTGATTTTCACTGATCCACCATTCCATTTACATTTTCACGAGGAATTGATTCAAACCATTTTCGATAAAAAGTTATTAAAAAAAGGAGGATTGCTGATTGTTGAGCATGGAAAACAAACAGATCTAACTTCTTCCCCATTTTTCAGCTTTTCTCGTAACTTTGGGAATGTTCACTTTAGTTTTTTAAGCGATGAAGCGTAGCGGTTTATTTCCCGGATCCTTTGATCCATTTACAAAAGGACACGAAGCAGTGGTTCTGAAAGCATTAGCTGTTTTCGATGAAATCATCATTGGTGTTGGTATCAACAGCAAAAAGCAAAGTTATTTCACCCTGGAAAGCCGCATGGAACACATTGCCTCTTTGTTTGCGGAATATCCTGCAGTTAGCGTGTGTAAGTACCAAAAGCTCACCGTTGATTTCTGTAAAGAAATTGGTGCGACGCATATTGTTCGTGGACTTCGTGACTCGAAAGATTTTGAGTACGAAAAAACCATTGGGCACATGAATCATGCGATTTCTGGAATCGAAACGGTATTCTTTCTAACCAGTCAGGAACATAGTGCGATTAATTCATCGATTATTCGCGAAATGCACCAAAATCATGCGGACATTTCTCCGTTTGTAACATCGCCGGAGCTGCTCGTTAAATAATTCTGATGAAGCTCCAACGAATATTCTACTTCCTTCTATTCTCATGCTTACTCTGGAATCCCGTGGAAAGTCAAACCTTGTTACGTGGAATCTCGAACTGGAAAACTGCGGAGATCCGTGCATACAGCGTAACGGATTTCATGACAGAAACCGAAGTCGAAATTGGGCGAGCGAAAGTGGACACCAATGATATTTTTGAATTTAAATTTCTCAACAAAGAAATAGAAAAAGTAATCTTAAGAGGAGCTAACTTCTATGCATGGCTGTACATTCAACCGAAAGCAACGTACTTCATCGAACTTCCTGAACCTACGCAATATGTGAGTTCAATGGAACGTGACAAAGAAATTGAAATGTTGTTTTTTCGATTAGACAGCACAGATATCAATTATAAAATATTAGGGTTTGAAGCATGGATGGATGAAAGTATTTCAGAAATTTATCAATTGAAAGATATACATCCGGAACAATTCATTGCCAAGGTTCGCTCCTTCAAACAAGAAACGGCATTTGTCTATAATAAATTTGAGTCCCCATTCTTTTTCAATTACGTCAAATACAGTGTTGGTTTATCAGTAGATAATTTCAATATCATCGGCGGTCCATCGAAACTTGACAAATTTGAGTTTTATTTGAACGAGGATAGCATTCACTATAAAAATCCCAAGTTCATCGAATACGCCGAACTTTTCTACGAGAAATATTTGTATCAGCTGGACAAAGAGACGAAATCGATGGCAGAATCTGCGTTAAGCAAAGGATCATTAGTTGAATTAACCAGTGCTTTGAAAGAGGACCCATACATTCTAACACAGAAACGAGCAGAATTTGTGACCCTCTTGATTTGCAAAGAGGCCTTTTATCAGGGTTACTTAGACCGTGCGCTGATTTACGAACTTCTTAGCACCATGAAGAAAGAAAGTACTTTTTTGGAACATCAGCTCATTGCAAATGAATTACTCTCGCTTTTTAAGCTCATGCAAATTGGAATGAAGGCACCAGATTACACCCTTTCTTCCACTAAACATTTTTACCAATATAAAGGGAAATGGGTATACTTACATGTTTTTGATCCATCTAATGAACGCTGCATCACCGAAATTTCAGCTTTAAAGAAGTTGCAATTAAAGTACGGGAATGCCTTTCAATTTATCACCATTTATCCAAGCAAGGAAGTTTATACAAAATCAGAACAACGGAACTTAGATGCGCTGACTTGGGATAAATTTCAATTAGACCAAAATCACGAAATCTGGAAAAGCCTTCAATTGACTAGCTATCCAATGTATGTGTTATTTGATTCCAACTTAGTGTTGCATTCCTCTCCAGCACTTAGTCCAACACCAAATGGACGCTACGAAACAATTGAGAAGGTGTTCAGAACGCTCGAACGTCCATAATTATTTCTTATAGAAACCCCAAAACGCCCCCATTGCCCCACCGAACAAGTGCGCAAAATGGGAAATCTGTGTTTCCTTCAAGGAGGACAAAATCTCCATACCAAAATACAAGACTACAACAAGTATAAAGGTGAAGGGGATTTCTCGATTTCGGATATTCAATAAGGTGGATAAGACAATGTACATAAACACCAATCCGCTGAATCCAAGAAGGTGATTATCCCAAAGCAAAGTATGTAGTACTCCTGTAACAATGGCTGTAATAATACTCATCATCACAAATCGTTGCGTACCAAACTTCAATTCAATGATTGGACCCAAAATAAGTAACAAGGACATATTCCCCAATAAATGTTCAATGGAAGAATGTCCAAAAACATAGGTAAGCAAACTCACATACCACATCCAGTTATCGAATTGTGCATCCCCGTTGAGCATAAACAGTTGACTCATGGATGTTTTTGTCATCGTCATGACAACGAATCCACCAAGTACGCATAACAACGACAGGTAGAGCGTCCCTTTTGAATGAAAAGTAATTTTCATATTAATCGACTTTAGCACTTAATCCTTGATTCACCAATTTCAAACACATCGATTGAACCTCTTCCAACGGACCTGTTTTCACCAAACATTTACCGTTTGTATGAACAATCCAAGCGCATTGTTCCGCTTGAACCATTTCATGTTCACAGATATTCATCAAGCAATCAATCACGTGATCAAAGGAATTAACATCATCGTTAAACAAAATTAATCCGTGTTTTTCTACAATCTGCTCTTTTCGTTTTACACGTTCTTTCGGGGCAACAACACTCATTTTATTTTTGTTTTAAAGTCCATTTAAATTGTTGTGAAGCAGCATCAATCCACTCTTTTTGCTCTACATTATCCGGATAAAATCTGAAAATATACGCTTCGTTTTCTTTCCGAACATCATACGTTACTGTTTGATGCAATAACCAGTCGTAGAAATCACTACTTGTTGGATTCAACACATATTCTTGAGCAGGAATTTTACTGCCTTTTTCACGGAGTCGTTTCATGTCCGCCAAATACAACTGTTGGTTGACACTGATGCTATCCAAAATAAATTTCTGCGATACGATGCGGTTCTTCTCTACTTGATAGGTGAATGTTCCCACACGATTTAATCGGGTTAACTGAGGCAGGTAATTGTCCTCGTTTACTTTCAATTCATATTGTACAATCGAATCTCTTCGGACAATTTTCTGCAATGTTGGAATTTCAACAGCAATTGGAAGTTGCGTGACATTCGTTGTTGGCACAGGTACAACTTCGCCTCGTTTTTTAGCCACGATTCCGGATGCCAACAACTGATTAGCCTCCCCGATGGAAATACGTTTACCACGGTAATAAGCCACGACATAGGCATCTGGAATACCTTTCGTAACGACTTCATTTTTACGTTGGCGTGCCTCTGCAAAACTCGTGAATTCTCCCGATGAGTAACGGAATTGTCCTTTTTCGGTTTTCGTCAGCAAAAGTTCCTTTATTCCATTTATGTTATCTGCATTCAATGCTTTATTGTACACCGCCACTTGAACGGTAAAGTATAAATCTAAATTTGCTTCCGTGCTATTTGGATCAACCGTTGTCACAGCTTGCGCTACTGATGTTTGAGTTTGAACGGTCGTTGGATTCTGTTGCATCAATTGATTCAAGGCCATTTGCAATTCGGCAGGAGTTTGTTTGCGACATGTACCATTGGTTTCCATGGTTTTTCCCTCATTGAAGGACATCCGTTTTCCGTCGCAGTAGGCAACAATGAATGCGTCAGCATAACCTAGGCGACGAATCATGGTTCGCGCCTCGACCGCATCAACAGATCCATTAAAGTATCCAGCTAAATAACAAGTTAATCCATTCGTTAACACCTCCCCAGAAACCGGTCCGAATTCACGGAAAAGTTGGTTTGGAACAGGTTTTCTAAAGGCTCCCACTTGTACACGGAAAATGAGTCCACTTGGTAAGGAAACATTGATTGGATGATCAGGGAAACGTTGATTCATGGTCATTACAGTCGCAACTGCAAATGGAACAAGAGCTGTTGTCGTTGTAGTGGAGGAAACGCTAGATGACGTCACCGTAGAACTCGCTTGAACGCCATTTTGCATCATCCATTCGTAGGAAGTTTGTTCCGTAAAATCTGCTAGACGTTCTTGTTGATCTCGAAGAAGATCCGTCCGTTTTGCGATATCCGCTGTTAATTTCGAATGGCG
>JBEDCT010000152.1:0-3623 GCA_041176665.1 Bacteroidota bacterium
CATTAATCCGCGCCATACGTCTTCCAATCAACCAAGAAAATATAGTGTTGAAAGGCATAATTCAACGAAATTGATGAATGGAAAACGAGTTGATTTTACCCCCAAATAAGGACAGAAATCAAGATAGACAAAATAATAATGGTATAAATTGTTCCTACTGCTGCAGTCGACCCTTCAAAGAAATTATCTGACATAATGTTTGTTTTAGACTTCAAAAGTAGGAATTGTTTTGCTTATATCGTTCAGTTTGGACAAAAAAAAAGCCCTTTAAAAGGGCTTTTGAAGTCATTTAATATCAACTTAATCTCTACTTCCGAAAAGACGCAAGAGCGTAAGAAATAAATTAATAAACGTAATGTACAATGTGAGTCCACCGAACAAAGCCATTTTACTGCGTTGTTCTTGGTCCATTTCGGCATTGTGTGCCATTTCTTTTAACATTTGCATTTTGTAAGCTACCAATCCTGTAAAGACAAATACACCAATGTAGGTAATCATTTTATCCATACCTGAACTTTGCATAAACATGTTGATGATGCTTGCGATGATGATTCCACCGAGAGCCATGTACAACAAGCTTCCGAATTTCGTTAAATCTGTTTTTGTCGTATATCCCAAAACTGCCATGATTCCGAATGCTCCCGATGCAGCAAAAAACGTAAGCGCAATCGATCCCATGGAATAAATCATGAAAACAAACGATAAACTGAGTCCCATTAAAACGGAATAAACAATGAAAAGCAATAAGATTGTTTTCATGGACATGCGTTCTAGTCCCATGCTCATGGCAAATACCACGACGATTGGTGAGAACATCACTACGTAATACAACGGAGAAACACCCGTTTCTGTTAAGAAAAGTGTCGCAATGTAAGCTGGATTCGTTCCAACGGTATACGCGATAATACCAGAAATACTCAATGCAGCAAACATGTACGTGTACACACTGCGGATAAAATCTCTAGCGATGTCTGAGGAAACAGACTGGTCATTGTTTAAGTAATCATTCATGTTAATGTAATTTAGCTTGTACTAAATTAATAAATTCTTTACGCGTGGCATCATTTGATAAAAATAATCCAGTAAATGCACTAGTAGTCGTAACGGAATTTTGTTTTTGTACTCCGCGCATTTGCATGCACATGTGACAGCATTCAATGACTACTGCAACACCTTTAGGTTCCAGAGTTCGTTGAATACAATCGCGAATTTCTAAAGTCAACCTTTCTTGTACTTGGAGACGTCTAGCATAAGCGTCAACCACTCGTGGTAATTTGCTTAATCCAACAATTTTTCCATCCGGAATATATGCAATGTGCGCTTTCCCGAAAAAAGGAAGCATGTGGTGCTCACACATGGAGTAAACTTCGATGTGCTTAACAATAACCATTTCGGAATAGTCTTCATGGAATATCGCTTGACGAATAAGTTCGTCTGGATTGATGTCGTAGCCATGTGTTAAAAACTTCATCGCTTTTGCCACTCTTTCTGGTGTTTTTAATAATCCTTCTCTATCTGGGTCTTCACCAATTTGTTCGATGATTGAGCGATAATGTCCTTCCATTCCTTCTTAATTTAATGTATTTTCTTTTAGTTAACAACGAAGGAAACCTAAAAAGGTTCTTTTCCTCCGTAATATTCCACAAAGTTATTCTCCGTTTCAATTAGTTTGATTTTGGCCATTTCACCTCCATGTTCTTGAACCAGTGGATCTAAGATGTCCCATATGGCAATGGCAAGGTTTTCTGTAGATGCCATGATTCCTTCCAGAAAAGGGACATCCAAATTTAAATTCTTGTGATCTAGTGCCTCAATTATGTGCTCGCGCACCAGGATACTCAGTACTTTTAGGTTCATCACAAAACCAGTTTCAGGATGTGGAACACCTTTCACAGTTATGTATAATTGAAAGTTGTGTCCATGCCAGTTGTAATTCGAACATTTTCCAAATACTTCTAGATTTTTTTCACTAGTCCATTCTGGTCTCCAAAGTTTGTGCGCGGCATTAAACGTTTCTCTTCGGGTGATGTAAACTGTTTTCATAGCTTATACAATGTTTTTTGACACTAGTTCACATTTCATGACTCCATCGCGATCTAAGTCCAATAGCTTGATGGATTGAAAGGTGTTAACTAAGTCCGTCTGATAGGTATATTTTACTTTCACATAATTTTCGGTGAATCCATACATGATTCCCTCATCTTCTTCTTGTTCGAACAACACACTTCGAACCGACCCCATATTTTCAGTGTAAAACTGTCTTTTTTTACGGTCGGAAAGTAAATGTAGTTGTTTGCTACGTTCGCGTCGAACCTCCATTGGAACTGCTTCCCCTAATTTTGGTGCGCCGGTATTAGCTCGTTCGGAGTAGGTGAAAACATGTAAATAGGAAATATCGAGGTCTTTCAAAAAATCAATGGTTTCCTTGAAATCTTCATCCGTTTCTCCTGGAAATCCCACAATCACATCTACGCCAATACACGCATCTGAGCGAAGGGATTTGATTTGTTGAACACGTTCCGCATACAAGGAACGCTCATATTTTCTACGCATCAATTTGAGAATTCGATCGCTTCCCGATTGAAGTGGAATGTGGAAATGTGGAACAAAGCGTTTGGATTTGGATAAACAAAAATCGATAATTTCGTTGGATAAAAGATTCGGTTCGATTGATGAAATACGGTAACGGTCTATTCCGTCTATTTCATCAAGTCCTTGAATGAGTTGATAAAAATCTTCATCACCACCTTGTCCAAAATCACCAATGTTCACCCCCGTAAGGACCACTTCTCTAATCTTTGTTTCAGCAATTTTCTTTGCTTCGATAAGCGTTTCCGCAATCGTAGCATTTCTACTTTTTCCTCTCGCTAGTGGAATCGTACAGAAGCTACAAAAATAATCACAGCCATCTTGAACCTTTAAAAAGGAACGTGTGCGATCACCAAAGGAGTAAGAGGGAACAAACTCTTTTGTTTCTTTGATGTTATCGAAAGAGACGATTGTTTCGTCCGTAATTTGATCGATTTTCTCTAAGTGTTCAAGTATGTTGAATTTTTCGTTTGCCCCTAATACCATGTTCACACCATTGATTTGTGCGATTTCCGCAGGTTTTAATTGTGCATAACATCCAACAATGACAACAAACGATTCTGGATTTATTTTCTTTGCACGTTTTACAAGTTGCTTACATTTCTTGTCTGCATTTTCCGTAACGGAGCAGGTGTTGATTACATAAACATCGGGATGCTCTTCGAATCCAACCTTCGCAAATCCAGCGTCCTCAAACAATCTGGAAATAGTGGAGGTCTCGGAGAAATTTAATTTACATCCAAGTGTATAAAAAGCGACTTTTTTGAATTGATTCATTGAGGGGGTAAAGTTAAGGACTTATTTTGTGAAAGGAAACCTTCTCATCCCGCTTTCCGCGTTCGAAATGTGATTTCAATGTGATGAGTCGTTCGTTTAATTGCTAATTTTGCTAAAAAAAGAAGAATGAAATTCGATATAGCAGTGATTGGTGGTGGAATTGTGGGCGCAGCAACTTTTTACAAGTTACAGGTCAAATACCCAAATTTAAAAATTGCTCTTTTTGAAAAGGAAGCACTTTTAGCAGATCACCAGAC
>JBEDCT010000153.1:0-4388 GCA_041176665.1 Bacteroidota bacterium
ACACGTAAAATAGAATGGAACAAGTAGCTCCCTACAAACCAGTCAATAAAATACGCATCGTAACAGCGGCCTCTTTATTCGATGGACACGATGCAGCAATAAACATCATGCGTCGGATCATCCAAGCAACGGGATGTGAAGTGATTCACCTCGGACACGATCGTTCGGTAGAAGAAGTGGTGAATTGTGCCATTCAAGAGGATGCACAAGCGATTGCGATGACATCGTATCAAGGTGGACACATCGAATACTTCAAATACATGTACGATTTGCTTCAGGAAAAAGGAGCGCCACATGTCAAAATATTTGGTGGTGGTGGTGGAACCATTCTTCCATCTGAAATCGCCGAATTACAAGGATATGGAATCACCCGAATTTACCACCCTGATGATGGTAGATCCATGGGATTGCAAGGAATGATCAACGATTTAATTGAGAAATGTGATTTTGCTGTTGGTGAACCAAGTTCATTGCCTAGTTCTTCTGAGGTGATCACTCAATTGGCGGACAAATTCGTTCCAACGATTGCACGTGTGATTTCCGGAGCAGAAAACTATCCGGAAGAAAATAGCGGACTACTCAAAGAAATTCATGCAATTTCAGATAAATCAGCGATTCCAGTACTCGGAATTACCGGAACAGGTGGTTCTGGAAAATCATCTTTGGTGGATGAATTGGTACGTCGCTTTTTGATTGACTTTACGGACAAGCAAATTGCCGTGGTTTCTGTCGATCCTTCGAAACGCAAAACAGGTGGAGCTTTATTGGGCGACCGCATTCGCATGAATTCCATCAAAAGTGACCGCGTGTACATGCGCTCTTTAGCCACACGTCAGTCCAATTTGGCCTTATCGAAACACGTGGCAGAGGCGATTAGCATCCTCAAAGCAGCGAAGTACGATTTAATCATTTTGGAAACTTCAGGAATCGGACAATCGGATACGGAAATCCTAGATCACTCCGATGTTTCCTTGTACGTGATGACGCCAGAATACGGCGCTGCGACACAATTAGAAAAAATCGATATGTTGGATTTCGCCGACGTGATCGCTTTAAATAAATTCGACAAACGTGGGGCGCTTGATGCCTTGCGCGACGTACGCAAACAATACCAACGCAACCACAATCTGTGGGAATCGAATGTCGATGACATGCCGGTGTACGGAACGATTGCCTCTCAATTCAACGATCCAGGAATGAACTCCTTGTACAAGGTGATCATGGATAAAATGGTGGAGAAAACGGGAGTAGCAATGCACTCAACGTTCCAAATCACCCGTGAGATGTCTGAGAAAATCTACGTCATTCCACCAGAAAGAACACGTTACTTATCGGAGATTTCAGAGAATAATCGAGCTTACGACAAATGGGTAAATGGTCAAGTGTTGGTAGCAGAAAAACTACAAGGACTCCTTTCATCGATAACCACGTTAGAGCAATCCGAAATAGAGGACAAGGACCGTCTGATTAAAGGTTTACAGGAAGCGTTGGAGAAAGAAAAATTGAACTTCGATCCACGTAACTGGGAAATCCTTCAAAACTGGGATGCGAAGAAACAAACGTTTAAAAATCCAGAATACCAATTCAAGGTACGCGACAAAGTACTGAGCATTCAAACGCATACAGAATCCCTTTCGCATTCTCAAATTCCAAAAGTAGCTGCGCCTCGTTACAGCAGTTGGGGAGATATTTTGCGTTGGGTGTTGCAAGAAAATTTCCCAGGTGAATTCCCGTATACATCCGGCTTGTTCCCGTTCAAACGCGAGGGTGAAGATCCAACGCGTATGTTTGCGGGTGAAGGTGGACCTGAGCGCACAAACAAACGTTTTCACTATGTGAGTTTGGGCATGCCAGCGAAACGACTTTCGACAGCGTTTGACTCCGTGACACTTTACGGAAATGATCCAGCTGTTCGTCCAGATATTTATGGGAAAATCGGGAATTCCGGCGTTTCCATCTGCTGTTTGGATGATGCGAAAAAATTATACTCAGGATTTGACTTAAGTCACCCAGCGACGTCCGTTTCCATGACGATTAACGGTCCAGCACCAATGTTATTGGCCTTCTTTATGAATGCAGCCATCGATCAAAATTGTGAGAAATACATCAAAGCAAATGGACTAGAAACGGAAGTGGAAGCGAAAATTGCCGCGATTTATAGCGCAAAAGGTGTTGAGCGTCCAAGTTACCAAGGTGAATTGCCACAAGGAAACGACGGACTCGGATTAATGCTTTTGGGTGTTACCGGTGATCAAGTCCTTCCAGCGGATGTCTACCAAGAAATCAAAACGGAGACTTTAAAACAAGTGCGCGGAACGGTTCAAGCGGACATCCTCAAAGAAGATCAAGCACAAAATACCTGTATTTTCTCCACGGAATTTGCCTTGCGATTAATGGGAGATGTTCAACAGTACTTCATCAACAAAGGTGTTCGTAATTTCTATTCTGTATCGATTTCTGGTTACCACATTGCGGAAGCAGGTGCAAATCCAATTACACAGTTGGGCTTTACGTTAGCAAATGGCTTTACGTATGTCGAGTACTATTTGAGTCGTGGCATGGACATCAACGACTTCGGTCCGAACTTGTCCTTCTTCTTCTCCAACGGAATTGACCCAGAATACGCCGTGATTGGACGCGTAGCTCGTCGCATTTGGGCGAAGGCATTGGCGAAGAAATACGGAGCGAATCCACGTGCGCAAATGTTGAAATACCATATTCAAACATCTGGACGTTCACTACACGCACAAGAAATTGACTTTAACGATATTCGTACGACGCTTCAAGCATTGTACGCGATTTACGACAACTGTAATTCCCTGCATACCAATGCGTATGACGAGGCGATTACAACACCAACGGAGGAATCTGTTCGTCGTGCGATGGCGATTCAGTTGATCATCAACCGTGAACTTGGATTAGCGAAAAACGAGAATCCACTGCAAGGATCCTTCATCATCGACGAATTAACAGACTTGGTGGAAGAAGCGGTATTGACGGAGTTTGACCGTATCACTGAACGCGGAGGCGTGCTAGGTGCCATGGAAACGATGTACCAACGTTCGAAAATCCAAGAGGAATCCTTGTACTACGAAACCTTGAAACACACAGGTGAATTCCCGATTATTGGGGTGAACACGTTCTTGAGCTCGAAAGGCTCTCCAACCGTACTACCGAAAGAAGTCATTCGTGCCACGGAAGAAGAAAAACAGTATCAAATCGATATGATGAACAACCTTCACGCAGGAAATGTACAGCAAGCTAAGGAAGGAATTGAGAAGATTCAAGACGCTGCCATCAACAACCGAAATATGTTTGAAGAATTGATGGAAACGTGTAAATACGCGTCCCTCGGACAGATAACAGCAGCCTTATTTGAGGTAGGTGGTCAGTATCGTAGAAACATGTAATTGGTAGATGCGCATAGACATCCCCCGTTCTTCCACGCCGTTTTTCAACGAGAAACAGCGACTTTTTACTGAAAATCAATCGGCCTTAAAACCATGGATTCATCGTTCCTTTTCGAAGGATGCTATTTTGGAACAACTGAAAGAAAAACAAACGCTATTCTCCAGTGAGCAGCGCCAAGCCCTTTCAGATGGACTAGCGGAAAGCTATGCAGAAATCACAATTTCAGAGAAGGTTCAGGAGAACATAGAAAAACTGAATGAAGTAAATTGCTTCACGATTACAACTGGACATCAGTTAAGTCTTGCGACGGGTCCATTGTACTTTATTTACAAGATTCTTCATGTCATTAAACAATGTGAAGAAATAAACGAAACTCATCCAAACTACGCATTTGTCCCGGTGTATTGGATGGCGTCCGAAGACCATGATTTCGCAGAAATTCAATCGTTTTACTTATTTCAGCAATTGGTGAAATGGGATCGTTCCAATGGAGGAGCTGTCGGAAGAATGAACCTAGACGGACTCGAAGCTGTCATTTCGGAGATTCACACGAAATTCCAAAATCATCCGGATAGTGAAATTCACACCTTAATGGATTCCATGTCCGGAGAAACGTATGGCAAAGCCTTTTTTCAATTCGTCAATGAACTATTCGGACATTACGGATTGATCATCATGGACGGAGACTCGCCGCTTTGGAAAGATTCGTTTTCACCTATTATGAAGCGAGAACTCCTCGAAGGATTTTCCTCGAAGGCTGTGCTAAAAACGAATGAAGATCTTTCCGCTGCTGGATTTCCCTTACAAGTGGAACCGAAGGACAGCAACTTATTTTTCTTGAGTCCAGGAAAACGCGAACGCATCCAACGCGTGGAAAATGGATTCACCACAGGTTCGCGCACATGGACAAGCGACGAAATCCTTGAGGAACTAAGCGCGCATCCGGAATCATTTTCACCGAATGTGATTTTGCGTCC
>JBEDCT010000154.1:0-7753 GCA_041176665.1 Bacteroidota bacterium
CTTCATAAATCTGTGTGATTTTCGCATCGCGCATTAAACGCTCAACATGGTACTCTTTCACGAAACCGTAACCACCATGAATCTGTACAGCCTCAACCGTTTGTTCCATCGCTACTTTAGATGCGTACAATTTCGCCATTGCACTTGATTGATCGTAGTTTCTACCCGAATCTTTGTCCGATGCAGACTTGTAAACCAACAAACGAGCGGCTTCAATCTCTGTAGCCATATCCGCTAATTTAAACGCAATTGCTTGGTGCTTGTAAATTTCTTTACCAAATGCTTTACGTTGTTTCGAATATGCTGTTGCCAATTCAAATCCACCTGCTGCAATTCCTAATGCTTGTGCGGCAATTCCGATTCGACCACCACTTAACACTTTCATGGCAAATGTAAATCCAAATCCATCTTCTCCAATTCGGTTTGCTTTAGGAACCTTTACATCATTGAAAAGTAAGGTGTGCGTATCACTTCCGCGAATTCCCATTTTGTCTTCCTTCGCTCCAACGATGAATCCTTCCATACCTCTTTCGATAATCAAGGCGTTGATTCCTTTGTGTCCAAGTTCAACGTTCGTTTGTGCAATGACTAAATACGTTGATGCCGAAGATCCGTTTGTTATCCAGTTTTTCGTTCCGTTTAACAAATAGTAATCTCCCATATCTATCGCAGTCGTACTTTGTGATGTCGCATCTGAACCTGCTTCAGGCTCTGACAAACAAAATGCGCCGATTTTCTCTCCTGTTGCCAATGGTTTAAGAAACTTTTCTTTTTGTTCTTCTGAACCGTATTTCTCAATTCCCCAACATACCAATGAATTATTCACTGACATACAAACGGATGCAGATGCATCTACTTTGGAGATTTCTTCCATCGCTAAAACATAAGACATTGTGTCCATTCCGCTTCCACCGTATTTTGGATCAACCATCATCCCCATAAAACCAAGTTCACCAAGTTGCTTGATTTCCTCAGCAGGAAAACGTTGGTTGTTATCGCGATCGATAACCCCAGGCTTCAAAACATTTTGTGCAAAATCTCTAGCAGCTTCCTTTACTGCCAACTGTTCTTCTGTCAATTCAAAATTCATGTTGATTGATTTTTTAATTTTGAACAAAAATAATCGAATTCTGCCAAGCATGAAAGAAATGAATAGGAATAAAATGGAGATTTTGGGACTTATGTCCGGCACCTCCCTCGATGGATTGGACATTGCTCATGTTTCCTTTGAATTTCAGGATGATAAAATTCGCTATGAATTATTACATGCACATACCTACAAGCTTGATGATGCCCTTTTGCAGAAACTTCACCAAGCGACAAAAATGTCAGCCGAACACTTGTTGATCTTAGACAAAGAACTTGGCCAATATTTTGCCAAATGTATTCAAGGCTTCATGAATGAACATCAGGTGGAAAGGAGTCGAATTGATGCCATTGCTTCGCATGGACAAACAATTTTTCATCAGCCACAGAATGGATTCACTCATCAAATCGCCTGTGGATCTACCATCGCTTTTAAAACGAGTATCCCAGTAATCAACGATTTTCGGAGTTTAGATGTCATCGCTGGCGGACAAGGAGCACCGCTTGTTCCACTTGGAGACTTTGAACTTTTCAAAGATGAGGCGGATTCCTTCCTGAATTTAGGTGGCTTCGCAAATATTAGTTTTAAGAAAAACAATTCCATTCAAGCTTTCGACATTTCTCCCGCTAATCTACCCTCGAATCTATTCATGCAACAAATCGGAAAATTGTATGATCATGACGGCCAAAAGGCGAAATCTGGCGAGTTGAATCAAGAATTATTAAGCGCACTGAATGCATTGCCTTTTTACGTAAGCAAAGGACCAAAATCCCTCGGTACGGAATGGTTGCACAACGAATATATGCCGCTGTTAAATGAGTCAGATTCGCTCGAGAACATCCTCCGAACACACACCGAGCATGTCGCGATGCAAGTAGCACGCATTTTAAACGAGGAAAGTTTATCGTCCGTCTTCATTACAGGCGGTGGAGCAAAAAACGCTTTCTTTATCGAACGTTTGTCTCAACATTATCATGGTAAATGCGTGATTCCAAACAATACAATCATCGATTTTAAAGAAGCCATCGTATTCGCCTTTTTGGGTGCTAAATACCTTCGTGGGGAAACAACAAATGTCCAAAGTGTGACAGGCGCTTCTAAAGCACTTTGCACAGGTGTATATCATCGTGGCGGATAATTCGATGAATTGTGTGAAAATAATTTGAAAAACCTGCATTACAAGGGCCATTTTCCTAATTTTGCAACCTATACAACAAAAGAAATGAAAGATTTACTCCAAAAATTTGAGAATAAACGACCTGAAATCGTTTTTGAGTGGAAAGATGCGGAAACAGAAGCGGAAGGATGGGTTGTCATCAACTCCTTACGAGGAGGAGCTGCTGGCGGAGGAACACGCATGCGTGTGGGACTCGATAAACGCGAAGTAGAATCACTAGCAAAAACAATGGAAGTGAAATTTACCGTTGCTGGTCCAGCCATCGGTGGAGCGAAATCTGGAATTAACTTTGACCCAAAAGACCCTAGAAAAGAAGGCGTATTAAAGCGTTGGTTTGCAGCGGTTAGTCCCCTTTTAAAAAATTACTACGGAACGGGTGGTGACTTAAACGTAGATGAAATTCACGAAGTGATTCCTATCACGGAATCTTGTGGTGTTTGGCATCCTCAAGAAGGAGTTTTCAACGGACACTTTCAGCCTAAGGAAGCACAGAAAATGAACCGTATCGGACAATTGCAACGCGGCGTTTTAAAAGTGATTGAAGATGAAACGTTAAGCCCAGATGTAACAAGAAAATTTGTTGTTGCAGATATGATCACTGGCTACGGAGTTTCTGAATCCATTCGTCACTATTTCTCCTTGTGGGGTGGTGATGTAAAAGATAAAAAAGTCATCGTTCAAGGATGGGGGAATGTTGGGTCCGCAGCGGCTTACTACCTTGCTCTGAACGGTGCAAAAATAGTTGGAATTATTGACCGTGTCGGTGGAATCATCAAAGAAGATGGACTAAGCTTCGAAGAGGTGAAAACATTGTTCCTTTCCAAAAATGGAAACGAATTGAAAAGTGATGGAATGCTTTCGTTCGATGAAGTAAACGCACGCATCTGGAGTACACCTGCGGATGTATTCATTCCTTGTGCGGGAAGTCGCATGTTCTCAGAAGAGAACCTCAATCAACTTCTTGCTGCAGGATTACAAGTGATTTCTTCAGGAGCAAATGTACCCTTTGCTGACCAAGAAATATTCTTTGGTCCGATTGCAGAGAAAGCTGACGCCAATTTATCCTTGATCCCAGATTTTATTGCGAATTGCGGAATGGCGCGTGTATTTGCTTACTTAATGAGCAATGATTTAGAGTCCATTCAAGACACATTGATTTTTGAAGATACGAGTTCGATAATCTACAATGCCTTGAAAGCAACATACGAATCAAATCAAGCAAAAACAAACATCGCAAATGCAGCATTCGAAATTGCTTTGAAGCAATTGGTTTAATCCATGTACGCGACGATTTTACTCATATTTATACTCGGTTATGTTTCCATTACCTTGGAACACACCTTGAAAATTGATAAACTCGTTCCCGCTTTATTGATGATGGTTCTGTCTTGGGCTGTTATTTTTATTGGCATTCCCGTACTTTGGCTCGACCCAATTATCGGCTTGCAGATAGACCCGAAATGCGGACAAGTGAGTATCCCAGAACTGGTTGGTTCCTTGTCGGAGAAACGAGCACAATTGGAAGCTACGCTTTTACATCATTTTGGGAAAACGAGCGAAATTCTTATTTTTCTCATTGGTGCAATGACCATTGTCGAAATCATTGATCATTTTGATGGATTCAATAGCTTCAAAACGCTCATCAAAACAAAACGTAAGATAACGCTACTTTGGGTGATTAGTTTGTTAGCTTTTTCCCTGTCTGCACTCATTGACAACCTAACTGCAACGATTGTTTTAATCAGTATCTTAAGAAAAATTGTTTTAGATACAGAATTACGCAAATGGTACACCGGATTTATCATCATCGCAGCTAACTCAGGTGGAGCATGGTCCCCAATTGGCGATGTAACAACGACTATGTTATGGATGAACCACAAAGTAAATGCAGGCTCACTCATGAGCAACTTGTTTTTACCATCCCTCATATCGGTAATTGTACCATTAATCATCGCTTCTAAGATGAAGGTGTTTAAAGGGGAAATTCCATCCACTGAATTAACCGATCATCCAATAAAAAATAGTTCTTTCGTGCTTATTTCAGGACTTTTACTCATCGTACTCGTTCCAATTTTGAAAATGACTACGCACTTACCGCCGTACATGGGCATGATGTTTTCACTTGGTTTGATGGCTATTTTGGCTGAATTTTTAAGTAAGCGTCAGTTTTCTCTTACGGACATCTCTGCTGAAAACACACATGTTAGTCCAACATTTAATGCGCTTAAGAAAATTGAACTCCCCAGTATTTTGTTCTTTTTAGGGATTTTAATGACCATTGCGGCAATGGAATCTTTGGGGATGATTTACGGCTTTGGTATTCAAGTTCAAGAAACAATGGATGTGAATCTTTTTGTCACTTTATTGGGCGTAGCATCTGCGATCATCGATAATGTCCCCATTGTTGCAGCGTCCATGGGCATGTTTCAATTTGGTGTAGATCATGAAATCTGGCATTTCATCGCATATGCTGCTGGAACCGGTGGCTCTATGTTAATTATTGGATCTGCGGCCGGTGTTGTAGCAATGGGGATGGAAAAAATATCCTTTTTCTGGTACTTCAAACGCATCACGCTCCTAGCGGCTATTGGCTATTTTTCGGGAATTGGCGTTTTCTTATTACAAATAGGCTGATATGCATTTTTCGAACTATACAGAAGCTGTAGCATGGCTGTTTGATCAGTTCCCATCTTATCAAAACAACGGAGGAAATGCATATAAACCTGGATTAAAACAGACCAACGACTTACTGAACGCACTCGAGATTACATCGAGTGAAATGAACATCATCCATGTAGCTGGAACAAACGGAAAAGGATCTACCTGCTCCTACTTGAGTTCCATTCTTACGGAGAAAAACGAAAAAGTGGGCTTGTTTACGTCCCCGCATATTTTCGATTTCAGGGAACGCATTCGAATCAATGGTGTTCAAATTGATGAAGCATCCGTGATTCACTTTTGTAAGCGCGTGATGGACCTTGAACTTGGTTTTGAACCAAGTTTCTTTGAGGTGACTTTCGCCATGGCAATTGATCATTTTCAACGCAACCAATGTTCATACGCTGTAATCGAGACTGGTATGGGTGGGCGACTTGATTCAACCAATGTTTTGCAATCAAACATTGCGGTAATTACAAATATTGGACTTGACCATACGCAGTTTTTAGGAGAAACACTTTTGGAAATAGCGCAAGAAAAAGCAGGAATTATTAAGTCAAATCAGCCGGTCGTAATCGGTCAAACGCAAGAAGAACTTTCAGCGATTTTCACGCAAAAGGCCTTAGGTCATGGTGCGCAGATTTACTTTGCTGACAAAGAAAATTGGGGGGTAATTGATTCAACAGAACTGCCCACACTTCAGAAAACGAATTTAAGAACAGCACTTTGTGCCCTTGAAAAATTAAATATCACATTTTCGCAGGAAACCATTCAAAAAGCACTTCAAAACCTTTATTTAAATACAGGCTTATTTGGCAGATTGACAAAAGTTCATGAAAATCCACTCATATACCTCGATGTGTCTCATAATCAAGATGGAATTGAAGCCACACTTAAGGACATCGGGAATATGAATTTTGACACCTTACACCTTATTTACGGAGCAGCACAGGATAAAAACGTTCCCTCCATTTTGTCACTGTTTCCCGAAAAGACGAACATTCACCTTTGCGAGTTTCGAAATAATAGAAGTTTAAAACAAGAGGATTTATTGGCCCTAAAACAATCCGATCAGCGTATTTTATCCATATCAAAAAATGCAAATGCTACTGTAAAAAAACTGAAACAAGAAGTGTCTACTCAAGACCTCATTCTGATTACAGGTAGCTTTTTTCTGTTGGCGGATGTTGATTTAGACATGTTTCAACGATAAAAATTTCTTCAGTACATCATACAAACATAAAATCCCTTATCTTTGTGTTAATGGAAAAGCAAGTCATTCTGAATCCAACACATTTGGACCTCACTTTGAAACGTCTTTCCCATGAATTAATTGAATCCCACAACGACTTCTCGGATACTGTACTCGTTGGTTTACAACCTCGCGGAATTCACGTTGTGACAAGACTTAAGTCTTATTTGGAATCTATTCTTGGAAAAGAAGTTCAATGTGGAAATCTGGACATTACGTTTTACCGTGATGATTTCCGTCGACGAGAAAAGCCGATGATTCCAAGTATCACAAATATCGATTTTAGCATTGAGAATAAACGTGTCATTTTAGTAGATGACGTATTGTACACCGGAAGAACCATTCGTTCTGGTTTAGATGCCTTATTGACATTTGGACGTCCATCGAAGGTGGAATTATTAGTCCTCATCGACCGTCGTTATAGCCGTGACTTACCCATTCAAGCAGATTATATCGGGAAAACAGTCGATACACTCATCTCAGAACGCGTTTCCGTTGAGTGGAAAGAAACAGAAGGAGAAGATAAAGTGGTTTTGTTTACAAAAGAAAGCAATGAATAATTTAAGTGTTGATCACCTTACGGGAATAAAAGATTTAACGCGAGAAGATATCGAGTTAATCTTCAAGACAGCGGATAGCTTTAAAGAGGTTATCAATCGTCCGATTAAAAAAGTCCCATCACTCAGAGACATAACCATTGCCAATATTTTCTTCGAAAATTCTACCCGAACAAGGCTTTCATTTGAACTAGCTGAGAAAAGACTTTCAGCTGACACCGTTAATTTCAGCGCGGCAAGCAGTTCTGTTAAAAAAGGTGAAACATTAATTGATACGGTGAACAACATCCTTGCGATGAAAGTGGATATGGTGGTCATGCGACACCCAAATCCAGGAGCCGCATTGTTTCTTTCTCAAAAAGTCAAAGCCCGCGTCATCAATGCTGGTGATGGAACTCATGAACATCCAACTCAAGCTTTACTAGACGCATTCTCTATACGAGAACGACTAGGAAGTGTAGAAGGTAAAAAAGTGGTGATTGTTGGAGATATTCTTCATTCCCGTGTCGCCCTATCAAATATTTATTGCCTTCAAAAATTGGGTGCTGAAGTAATGGTTTGTGGTCCAACAACCTTAATTCCAAAATACATTGGCGATCTTGGAGTAAAAGTATCTCACAACCTACGTGAAGCATTGGAATGGTGCGATGTGGCCAACATGCTTCGTATTCAATTAGAACGACAAGACATTAAATTCTTTCCATCTTTGAGAGAATACACGATGTTATTTGGATTAACCAAGGAGATTTTAGACGGACTCTCCAAAGAAATCATTGTCATGCATCCCGGACCAATAAATCGCGGTGTTGAAATATCAAGTGATGTAGCTGATTCTAAGCAAAGTATCATACTCGACCAAGTCGAAAACGGAGTTGCGGTTCGAATGGCAGTAATTTATTTACTCGCATCGAAAATTGAACGCTGAAAATTTTTACATTTGACAAAACGATTGTGATGAACTTTTCAGTAGACCCTCAAGGAAAAATAGTAGTTGTATCTGCACATGTCGAAAAACTCGACGC
>JBEDCT010000155.1:0-3610 GCA_041176665.1 Bacteroidota bacterium
GTTCATCACATCCCACATGGTCACATTGTAGCGATTGGCGGAGATGATGATGTTTTCTAAACTCGTTTTCCCAATTCCTCGTTTGGGATAATTGATGACGCGTTTCAACGCTTCCTCATCCTTCGGATTCGCTGTCAAACGAAAATAGGCGAGGAGGTCCTTGATTTCTTTACGTTGATAAAAGGAAAGTCCGCCGTAAATGCGGTAAGGGACATTTAATTTTCGCAAGGCCTCTTCAAAGGCACGAGATTGTTTATTTGTCCGGTATAAAATCGCAAAATCGTTAAACGTGGAACTTTGACTTTGTTTTAAGTCAAAAATCGCATTTGCAATTGTTCGTCCCTCTTCATTGTCAGTCAGTGAACGAACAACTTTGATCTTTCCACCTTCCTGGTTATCTGTCCAAACGTTTTTAAAGATTTGGTCTTTGTTTTTCTTGATGACACTATTTGCCGCCTCTACAATTGTCTTTGTGCTACGGTAATTTTGTTCCAACTTATACAAGGCAAAATCAGGGTAATCTTTCCGGAAGTTCAAGATGTTTTGAATGTTCGCTCCCCGGAAGGAGTAAATACTTTGGGCATCATCACCTACAACACAGATGTTTTGATAAGCCGCAGCTAGTTTTTTGACAATTAAATACTGCGCGTAGTTTGTATCTTGGTACTCATCCACCAAAATGTATTGGAATTTTTGCTGGTAGTAATGCAGGACATCCGGAAAGTCTCTCAGTAAAACATTTGTATAATACAAGAGATCATCGAAGTCCATCGCTCCGGCTTTTTGACAGCGATTCGCATATGACTGGTATATTCGTGCAATCTCCGGACGACGTGTTTGTTTATCCTCCAACTGGATTTCTTCATTTCCTTGGTAAGCTTCTGGAGAAACTAAATTGTTCTTTGCGGCAGAAATTCGTCCAAAAACTTGATTGACTTTATAGGTTTTATCATCTAAACTAAACTCTTTGATGATGTCTTTCAATAGACTTTTTGAGTCCTGAGTGTCGTAAATCGTAAAATTATTTGGGAAACCAATACGGTCCGCATTAAAACGAAGCAATTTCGAAAAGACGGAGTGAAAGGTTCCCATCGAAATATTTTTCGCTTCACCGCCACCAACAATTTTGCTAATGCGCTCCGTCATTTCACGTGCAGCCTTATTCGTAAATGTTAATGCGAGAATATTGAACGGATCAATTCCTTGTTCCATCATATAGGCAATACGGTAGGTGAGGACCCTCGTTTTTCCGGATCCAGCACCAGCAATAACCATGGTTGCACCATAGATGTGTTCAACTGCTACGCGTTGACTATCGTTCAGTTCGTCAAGATAAGACATGTAAAAATGATTTTCTTTTCAAAAGTAAATATTAGGTAGAACATGAGGTGTGCGATCCTCATCATTTTCAATTAAGTTTTAAACAGAGGCTCGCAATGCAAATGAAATCAGAGGAAATGATGTAATTTTGCACTTCAATTGCAAGTGATGATAGTTTACCATAATCCATCCTGTTCAAAAAGTCGCTTGTGTGTGGATTTTCTCGCACACGGAAAATATGATTTTGAAGTGTATAATTACCTGAAGAATCCCTTGAGCAGACTGGAATTAACGGAATTATTGCGGAAGTTGGATCGAAAACCATCGGAACTTGTGAGAAGAAACGAAGTGATTTTCAAGGAAGCCGGCAAAGCGAAACGATTAACAGAGGACGAAATTCTTCAGTTAATGCTTGATTACCCGAAACTAATTGAACGTCCCATCGTAGAAGTGAACGGCAAAGCGGTTTTGGCTCGTCCAATTGAAAATCTGGAGCCATTTTTACAAATAGAATTGAATAGAATTACACGCTAATGAGAACGAAATACATTGATTTAATCGAGCAAACATTTGATTTTCCTCAAAATGAGTTTAATCTTCGTGAAGACCGTTTGTTTTTTCATGGGATCGATTTAATGCGCTTAATTAACGAATACGGAACTCCGTTGAAGTTTAATTACTTGCCTCAAGTGTCTAATAACATCCAGCGTGCGAAAGGATGGTTTCGTGAGGCTATCATGAACCTGGGTTATACAGGCAAATACTATTATTCTTATTGTACCAAAAGCAATCACTTTTCGTTCGTACTTGATGAAGTACTCAAAAATGATGTGCACATTGAAACGTCATCAGCTTTTGATATCGATATCGTACGCAACCTTATGGATACCGGTAAACTGGAAAAAGGTCGCTTTGTCATTTGTAATGGATACAAACCAGAGTTGTATCTGAACAACATCGCACAGTTAATCGAAGAGGATTATCTACGTGTCATTCCAGTTGTAGACAACATCGATGAATTAAAACGTTTGATTGCCATTACAACAAAGGAATTAAACATTGGAATTCGCATCGCGTCTGAGGAAGAACCAAAATTCGAGTTTTATACCTCGCGTTTAGGTATTCGTTACCGTGAAATCGTTCCTTTTTATAAAGCGATTCTGAAAGAAAATCCAAGAGTGCGCGTCAGAATGCTACATTTCTTTATCAATACAGGAATCAACGATACGGCATACTATTGGAATGAATTGACGAAATGTTTACGTGTCTACTCCGATTTAAAGAAACTTTGTCCTGAATTGGATTCCCTGAATATTGGAGGTGGATTCCCAATCAAGAAATCACTTGCTTTCGATTTCGACTATGCCTATATGGTGCGTGAAATCCTTACACAGGTAAAACGTGTATGTAATGACAACGAAATCCCTGAGCCGAATATTTTTACTGAGTTTGGGTCATTCACCGTTGGAGAGAGTGGTGGAGCGATTTTTAGTGTCCTGCATCAAAAACAACAAAACGACCGTGAAAAATGGAACATGATCGATTCTTCTTTCATGACAAACTTGCCAGACACATGGGCGATTAACCAACGTTTTATCATGTTGCCAATCAACCGATGGAACGAAGATTATGAACGTGTACTATTGGGCGGACTCACATGCGACAGCGACGATTACTACAATTCTGAGCAGCATTCAAATGCCATATATCTTCCGAAATTCGATAGAAACAATGTCTTGTACATTGGATTCTTCAATACGGGAGCTTATCAAGAAACAATCGGTGGCTTTGGTGGATTGAAGCACTGCTTGATTCCAGAGCCAAAACACATCTTGATTCGTCGTGATGAAAATGGTTCGATTCAAACGGAAATTTTTAGTCAAGAGCAAACCGCTCAAGATTATTTGAAAATTTTGGGATATTAAAATTAACGAAAGCTTTTAAGCGCTATATTTGCGGACAATTGTGAGAAGGAATGAAAGCAGAGACTATCTTTTTATTAACGGGAAATAAATTTTCAAATGCGATTTCAGCATGGGCATCCGCTCGTGCAGGTGAGGTAGTAGAGGTTTCGGATAAACTCCCAGATTTTTTCGATCGAACAGATAGTTTGTTGATTTTCAACCAAAATCAAGAATTGACTCCAGAAATTCAAGAAATTAAAAAGGCCTACGACAAACAACAAAAGCCTGTGCACAAAATCGATATCAACGGAACTCTTATGGTTGGTGTTGCGAATTTGGATTTGTGGGTGGAAACGAATAAATGTCGCCGTATACTCGTTATGGGA
>JBEDCT010000156.1:0-2574 GCA_041176665.1 Bacteroidota bacterium
GGATAAATCCATATCAACCAATTTTGTTTTTAGTAACTGACGCATGTGAAGTGAAGTTTCATCAAATTCTTCTGATTCAGCTTTAATTTCACTATCTAATGTAATGCGCTCATCAGAGAACAACATAAAGTGGTGAATTAAAATTTTCGCAGCTTCTTTCAATGCTTCTTTCGGATGAATAGATCCATCGGTTTTAATGTTGAAAACCAATTTTTCATAATCTGTTTTTTGTTCTACACGATAATTTTCAATTGTGTACTGAACATTAACGATTGGTGTAAAGATGGAGTCAATCGAGATTGTACCAAAAGAAGCGTTAGCTGTTTTGTTTTCTTCTGCAGGAACGTATCCACGTCCTTTAATGATTGTTAATTCCATTTCAATCTTTACAGATGATTCCATGTTACAAATCACTAAATCTGGATTTAGTACTTGGAATGCACTTGTAAATTTACCGATGTCACCAGCGGTTAATTGATTTTGTCCACCAATAGAAACAATTACAGTTTCTGAATCGGTTCCTTCTATTTGACGTTTGAAACGAACTTGCTTCAAGTTCAAAACGATTTCAGTAATATCCTCAACTACACCTTTCAACGTAGAAAATTCGTGGTCTGCACCTTGAATTTTAACAGAAGAAATAGCAAATCCTTCTAATGAAGAAAGTAATATTCTTCTTAAGGAGTTACCTACAGTGATTCCGTATCCAGGTTCAAGTGGACGGAATTCGAACTCTCCGTTGAATTCATCGGAGTTGAGCATGATAACCTTATCTGGTTTTTGAAAATCCAATATTGCCATTTTCTATCGCTTAGGTTTATTTAGAGTATAATTCGACGATCAACTGCTCTTTAATGTTCTCAGGGATCATTTCACGAGCCGGTAGACTAAGAACTTTTCCAGCCATTGAGGAATTATCCCAATCCAACCAATCGTATTTTTTGTTACTTGAAGTTAATGAATCGTTGATTGCCTCTAGTGATTTAGATTTCTCTCTCACACTAACAACGTCTCCTGGACGAACTGTATAAGAAGGAATATTAACAACTTCTCCGTTAACTGTGATGTGTTTGTGTGAAACCAACTGACGTGCTCCACGACGAGTAGGGGAGATTCCAAAACGATACACCATGTTGTCTAAACGTGCTTCACATAATTGAAGTAAGTTTTCACCGGTGATTCCTTTCATGCGAGACGCTTTGTCAAACATGTTCGCGAATTGGCGCTCTAGGATACCGTAAGTGTATTTCGCTTTTTGTTTTTCACCTAACTGAATTGCGTATTCAGATTGTTTGCCACCTCTTCTTTTAGATGGACCGTGTTGTCCTGGACCGTAATTTCTTCTGTCCAATGATTTGTCTGGGCCAAAAATTGGATCGCGAAAACGACGCGCAATTTTGGATTTAGGACCTGTGTATCTTGCCATTTCTGTTTTGTTTAGACGGGAATCATGAATTAAGGCATTCCTTCGATGATTTTCTTCCCGCGTTGGTTAATAATTCTATTATACTCTTCTTCTTTTCGGAGGTCTACAACCGTTGTGAGGAAGTGGAGTAACGTCAACGATTTCTGTTACTTCAATACCTGAGTTATGGATTGCGCGGATAGCTGACTCACGTCCTGCTCCTGGGCCTTTCACATAAACTTTCACTCTACGTAGTCCGAAGTCGTGTGCTTCTTTAGATGCATCCTCACCTGCGATTTGCGCAGCGTATGGAGTGTTCTTTTTAGAACCTTTGAAGCCCATTTTACCAGCAGATGACCAAGAGATCACTTGTCCAGCGTTGTTCGTCAAAGAGATGATTACATTGTTGAAGCTCGCTTGGATATGCGCTTCACCTGCAGCATCAACTTTAACGTTCTTCTTCTTTTTTTGATTCGTTTTTGCCATGATACCTATTTATTATTTAGTTGCTTTTTTCTTGTTTGCAACTGTCTTTCTCTTACCTTTTCTCGTTCTAGAGTTGTTTTTCGTACGTTGACCACGTAATGGTAAACCAGCTCTGTGACGAATACCGCGTGTACAACCGATATCCATAAGACGTTTAATGTTTAATTGAACCTCCGAACGTAATTGTCCTTCTGTTTTAATTTCATTAATCGCATTTCTAATAGCAGAAAGTTGATCATCGTTCCAATCTTGAACTTTGATGTTCTCATCGATACTATTGTCCTGAAGGATTTTATGGGAAGTACTTCTACCAATTCCGTAGATGTACGTTAGTCCAATCACTCCTCTTTTGTTTTTTGGTAAATCTATACCTGCAATACGTGCCATATTCTACTAATTAACCTTGACGTTGTTTTAATTTCGGATTCTTTTTGTTAATTACGTAAACTCTACCTTTACGTTTAACAATCTTGCAATCTGCAGTTCTCTTTTTTACTGATGCTCTGACTTTCATTTCTTGAATTTATTATTTGTATCTAAATGATATTCTTCCTTTTGATAAATCATATGGAGACATTTCTACTTTAACACGATCTCCAGGAAGAATTTTTATGTAAAACATTCTCATTTTCCCGGAAATGTGAGCAGTAATGACGTGCCCATTTTCTAACTCAACTCTAAAC